>NZ_JAUPTE010000053.1:1858-43486 GCF_036701705.1 Microcoleus sp. w1-18aA5
GCCGTTGCTGCCGTTAAGTGTGGACAGGTTGAAACTGGCACCAAAGCCACTGTTGCTGCCAAACACCACATAACTTTGCCCTGCACCACCGATGCCGTTGGGGTCGGCAGTGACTGCCCCGATAATCAGGTCATCAAAGCCATCGCCGTTGACGTCAGAGGCGCTGCTGACCGACCAGCCTGAGTTGTCAAAGGCCGCGATGCCGTTAATCGCAAAGCCGTTGCTGCCGTTAAGTGTGGACAGGTTGAAACTGGCACCAAAGCCACTGTTGCTGCCAAACACCACATAACTTTTCCCTGCATTGTAGATGCCGTTGGGGGAGGCAAAGGCTGCCCCGATAATCAGGTCATCAAAGCCATCGCCGTTGACGTCCCCGGCCCTGCTGACCGAGTAGCCCGATCGGTCAAAGGTCGCGATGCCGTTAATCGCAAAGCCGTTGCTGCCGTTGAGCGTGGACAGGTTGAGGCTGTCACCAAAGCCACTGTTGCTGCCAAACACCACATAACTTTGCCCTGCAAAGTTGATGCCGTTGGGGTCGGCACTTGGTGCCCCGATAATCAGGTCATCAATGCCATCGCCGTTGACGTCCCCGGCGCTGCTGACCGACGAGCCCGATCGGTCATCCGCCGCGATGCCGTTAATCGCAAAGCCGTTGCTGCCGTTGAGCGTGGACAGGTTGAAACTGGCACCAAAGCCACTGTTGCTGCCAAATAGTACATAACTTTGCCCTGGACGAAAGATGCCGTTGGGGTCGGCATATCTTGCCCCGATAATCAGGTCATCAAAGCCATCGCCGTTGACGTCCCCGGCCCTGCTGACCGAGTAGCCCGATCGGTCATCCGCCGCGATGCCGTTAATCGCAAAGCCGTTGCTGCCGTCGAGGGTTGACAGGTTGAGGCCCGCACCAAAACCACTGTTGCTGCCAAACACCACATAACTTTGCCCTGCCTCAAAGATGCCGTTGGGGTCGGCAAAGCGTGCCCCGATAATCAGGTCATCAAAGCCATCGCCGTTGACGTCCCCGGCGCTGCTGACCGACCTGCCTGATTGGTCATACGCTGCGATGCCGTTAATGGCAAAGCCGTTGCTGCCGTTGAGGTCTGACAGATTGAAGATTGGTTCAAACATAGTGTTAGTTCTTCCTTGTTAGGTTAGTTGAAAGTTTTCACCTCCCGACTTCTTTCCAGAAGTCGGTTTTCTTGCTTTAGCCACCGCCGATCGAGATCACGCGGCGAATTTCGTCAGTTTTCAACCCAATCGCCATCGGTCGTCGCACTCCTGGCAAGACTTGCACGTCGTATAATTCCTCTACAACTCCTTCAATGCGTAACGAGTGGACGATATCCCCACTTCTGAGGTCAATCACCAGCAGTCCACATCGGGCTTGGGCCTGTTTTGCCTGTAACTGCTCATCCAAGGCCAAACCGGAAAACGTTTTGTTGTGCCTGGGTTTGGATATCCCCACCACGGCAAAATCACCGCAGAAACTCAAACCCCGCAGATATCCCGGACAAAAGGCTACCGCTTCAAATACTCCCCGTTCCAGGTCTAGATAACCAAATTCCCCACGACCTGAATTGAGCAACCACAGTTTATCGTTGTACCAACGGGGTGAGTGAGGCATCGATAAGCCTGTGGCGATCGCCTGATTGGTGCTAATATCCATCACGCAGCCGCCATCTTTGCGTTTATCCCGCCAGCCATCCGCCACATCCGACTGACTCACTGCGGTGACGTAACGGGGTTGACCGTCTCGCACCGCCAAACCATTGAGATGGCATCGGTCTTCTGCGGCTAATTTGGAAATAAACGGCGGTTTCCACAAGGGGACAAAGCTTTTCGTTTCGCTAATTGTGGCAAGGCAGCTAAATAGGGTATTGACGAAGACTACCCCCCCTAACCTCCCATTATTAAGGGAGGGAAATTGTGGTTCAACT
Organism: Microcoleus sp. w1-18aA5; assembly: GCF_036701705.1. NCBI lineage: Bacteria > Bacillati > Cyanobacteriota > Cyanophyceae > Oscillatoriales > Microcoleaceae > Microcoleus > Microcoleus sp. w1-18aA5. The sequence goes on from NZ_JAUPTE010000053.1 coordinate 3,796, forward strand.
TGTTGGTCCCCCTGAAGCTTGGGGGGCTGGGAGGGTTCAACCAGCACTACATCATGAATATCTAAATCTCCCGTGATATACCCCACTTGCGGTACATAAACCGCATCGTAGCCATCCGCTATTTGTCCCGGTTCTAGGGCATTTTCAAGCCGCCACAGTTGATACAGCGAACTCAGATACAGGCTGCTGTTGTGGGCATACAATCCCATACACCGTTCAAATGTCCGTTCAAATACCGACAGTTGCCCGTTTTGTCGTAATCCAATGAAAAAGACCTTCCCCGCCTGATAGGTGGTGAAAACTAAACTGAGATTTTGTGAAGCTAACCAGGAAGTGAACTGCCGAGAGGCGTTGATTTCAAAAGTGGGTGTGGCGGTTTTACCTACTGCCTGTGGGAAATTACTAGAGGAAGCTGCGGTAGATTGTTGAGTGCCATCGCTATCTGGCATTAATGACATAGTTAGTTCAATCTCTATGTGTACGTGGTTCATGGAGTCACGTGATCAGCCGCCTAAATTAGCGCTGCTATCTTCAGGAATGCTTTGGACTGACTCATTGAGTCCGATCGTGAGCTCGATTGCCTCTTGAATTCGGTCTTAAGCTCGATCTCTGCTTTCTTTCACAACCCGAGGTCAGCTTGGGGCGGCTAGGGCGATACCCTCAAAACAAGTCGCCTATCCGTTGATTAATTCAATCTTGTCATCTGCCGATAGTATTATTTATCGCCTCAGTAAAAAAAGTCTAGCCGATCGCACTCCAAGCAAGATGTAAATATATAAAACTTAATCTGTTTTTCACGAGTTCACCTGAACAAATTCACTGACTTCATAAAAGACTTGCTGCCCAATATCGGCTTTTTGCGATCGATAAAACCCTGTGGCGATGCTTTCCCACGAACCATAACGTTCACCGCAGGTGTCGCCACGGGGCACGAGTTCTGAGTATCCAGAGAATGCTGTTCACCACTTGTCGGTGGTCGTGATTGGGTTTACCTGTTCGGGGTTTGAGTGGTAGAAGTAGCGGTTTTAACGAATCGCATTGTTCGTTGCTTAAGTCTCCAAGGGTTCATGAGCGTTAACAGCTTGCGATCGCTTATTTTCTAGGATACAACGAGGCAATAAAACACGCCCTAGCTTGTGCAGGCTGGTTTCATTCGTCCCGCCGCAGGTTTGACTCTGCGACTGAATTATCCATTTTTTGCCTGACTTATCATCAACTTTTGCACGCTGGCTAAAGCCCGATTTAATTCATAATTTTTTCTTTCTGAATTCTGCAAAAAAGCCTGCTGTTCTTCCTCAATCATTAACACATCCTGCCGCACCAAACCATCTAATAACTTTTGAGCAGCACCGAAACAACTATCTTTGATAAACCTGCGAAACCATACAGGCAATTTGTGCAGCCGCCAAAACGCATTTAATGAGGTAAAGTGAATTAAATAAGCACGAGTTTCTGTCTCGCTGACCGGACAAACCAAGCAGTAAATCTTAAAGTCGCTGCCCAAAGTTGAAACCCAGTGCGGGTAAATATAACTCACCTCTAGCGGTTCCGGGTGCAGTCGGCGCAAAGATTTAAAAAACAACTGAGAAATTGACCAAATTTTATCTATTTTGTAATAACTTTGTGCCTGATAGCGAGCAGTTACTTGATGCTCGTTTTCTTCTAAAGTATCTAACACTGGATTTGCCCAAGCTTGCCAATCATCGTGCAAGTGTCCGTGGTACATATCCATCAAGTTTTCAATTAAAAATGAATAGTGTGCCTGACAGTCGATGACTGAAACAGTGGCAATATAATTGAGATGTTCCCACTCTGGCAAATCCAGTAAATCTATTTTTTCGGCTTGCATTTCTTCGCCGGGAAACAGCCAGATAAAACCGTTTTTTTCCTGAACTGGATAGGAACGAATTTTGCAGTTAGGTAGCTTTTGATTTTCTGCTAAATAATCGACTTCGGCACATTCTCCCCTTGCATTTAACCGCCATCCGTGGTAAGCACATTCGATTAAATCGCCTTTAACTTGGCCGTGGCTGAGTTTAACTTGCCGGTGCGGACATCTATCTTCTAAAGCATTGATTTTGCCTGCACTGTCGCGGAAAAGTACGATCGCCCGATTCCAAATTTTCGCAGCTAGCGGCCCAGTTTGCACCTCGCTGCTGCGGGCGATCGCATACCAGCGATCGAGATTAATGCCCAACTGGCGGATGTGAGTTTTTTGTTCCCTTGCAGATTCTGATTTTATCGCGTTGTTTTGCATTATAAATGTTCCCAAATTACGCCCATAAAACAACCAAATTTTACAAAATAACAGCCCGGAAAGCAACGACCGTAAATTTTTCTAAATTTCCGTTCTGATAAATACCTATCGCTAGCTAAATGCTTCAACCACCCAGGCGACAATCGAAATTTTAATAATCTTAAAGCATTGCGAAATCCGTAGGTGGAACAGTCTGGTCTAAAATCTCTTGCAGCACCTAATATGTAGCCTATTGTAGCAGGTGTTTCGACCTCCGAAATATTATCTAAAAAGACAATTTTTCCATGCGGATTTAACATTTTTTTAATTGCATCGAGGGCGGCGGGGAGGTTGGGCAGGTGGTGAAAAGTAGCAGCACTAACTATTAAATCAAATTGGCGATCGAGCGCTAATTGACTGGCATCCATTTGGATGTATTCGATATTGGGGGCTGAGCGTTTTTGACTAGCTATATCTAGCATTTTTGCTGACAAATCGACGGCGACTACATTATCGTAATACTTGGCTAATTCAAAAGCAAGAATTCCCGAACCGCAGCCAATATCTAATGCTGCACCTTTGCTGGCCGATAGGTTGTTAGTAAAGAAATCGTTCTGGTTTTGCAAGGTGGCAGCGAAATCGTATTCTGTTGCAAAAGCATCAAACGTTACAGATTTATTGCGAATTTTGAAGTTACTATTCAGCATCTATTATTGCTTTATACTGATTCAATAATATTTTAACCGTATATCCGCCCCGCTTAACGCAGATATTTTTTTAATTCGCAAGCTCTGCCTTTTCTTCTCAAGGAAACCACACCCACAAACCGTAACTCATCTTAAAAAAATAATGCAAGTGTAGGAAACCTCTAAACCCTTATTGAATCAGTGATTTCCATTTCTTCAAATCTAAAATCTAAAATCTAAAATCTAAAATCTAAAATGGTATGACAGGGGGCGGGTTTCACCGAGAATAGCAGCCGATAATTGACGATTTATAAAACCCGCCCCCACTGCCAAGCTTAGATTTTTAACACGCCTTCGGGATTCACCGTCAAGAGCGATCGCCTCTGCAAACCCTCTTGATATAAAATAGCATTAGCTGCCAACAAACCGCTACTCACTGCCCTTTCCATTAAACCGCAAGGAAACGGCATTTTCACCCAATCTCCCGCAAACAAAAGATTAGGTACAGCGCAGCAAGTCTCCGGGCGTTCCGCATAACTACCGGGCGGATATCCAGAGAAATTCTTTTGATTTACCAATTCCCGGTGCAGCATATTTGCCTCTTTTAATTCCGGTACAATTTCGTACAATTCTTGCTCAAAAGTCGCCAGCAAAACTTCCTGATTCGGAAATTCCTTCTCCTTGTAACAATAAGCGTGTAATTCCACTACACTACCACCAGTTTTCTGATTCCACTCGATGAATTGATCCTGAATTCGGTGGTAAAGCGTAATGCTGTCAGTCAGTTTGTAGCCGGAAAGCGAACTGAAATTGCTGTGTTCCCACGGAAATTCGCGATCGAACCAAAAACGGCCCACCGCAAACGGATCTGCTATTTTTAAGCTCTCTATCCGGCTCTGCACCTGCGGATTTACCTCACCGCTGGCCAAACTAAACAAATGCTGCATCCCCGGAACATCGGCCGCAAAAACATAGTAATCAGCCTTCAATGTTTCCGCCAAATTTTGCGGCTGCGATTGCTTAACCGCTGCTACTAACTGTATTTCATCTGCTTTTTCATATACTACCTTAAATCGAGGTAAATCCCGCTGAGCAGGCCCGCTGACAACTCGCCCTTCGGCATCAAAAACTGCCCCGTGACAAGGACAGTGAAATTGACCGTCGTTTTGTTTCTGAACTGTGCAGCCTTGGTGAGTGCAGCTCAGAGAAATTGCCTCTTTTCCCGAGGGTGCGGCCGCAAATACGCTGTCCCCAGCGCCGAAATATTCGGTAGAGTTGCTGTCAGTTAATAGCGCGTTTCGCTTCACCCAAAAAGGTATTTTACTTTGCACGTCTCCAGACTGGTAACTCAGAGAATCAATCTTGCCGTTTTCCCAGCGAATCTCACTGACTGCGACATCTGTCAATACTTTGCCACCTTTGCTTTCAATGGATCTGGCAATAGGCTGGACCAAACTCGTACCCATATCTTGCCGCGTGCCGTTGAAGGCCAAACCCTCTGGATTTCCGAAAAAGTAAAAGTGGAAAAATTGCATTAATTCTCCCGCGCTCAATTCGTCGGGAGCGTTGAGGCTGGATTTGGCAAAAGGCAGAAAATACAAGTCATAAAGTCCGCGCGGGAATTCACCTTTTACCCAGTCGGCAACGGATATATTGTCGAGGCGAGCGAAAGTTTTTTGAGTTTGAAAGCCGCCTATTTCTCGAAAGACTTCCCAGTGAGCAGGTTTTGTCAGATTGATTCCCCACTTGAGCCGATTAGGAGAAGATATCCCCAAATCAACTATATTCCAGGGAAAAGCTGAATGGTTGGGACGGAAAACTTCGGGTTTGTATTTGCCGTCTCGAAACACAACGGCGTAGGATTCTAAAGATACAAAATTATCGGTAATTTCTAGTTCTTCAACAACACTTTTGAGGTTGTAGTATTGCGGAAAAAAACCGTGGAAACCGTGTTCCATCATAAAAGTTTCGTTCCCGACTTGTATCTGCCAACTCGCAATTTTGCCACCGAGTTGGGGCGATTTGTCGAGCAATGTTACGGCGAAACCCCGCTGGGAGAGCTCGTAAGCACAGGCGAGCCCGGCCAAGCCTGCGCCTACAACTGCAACGGTTTTGCGCTGATTCAGCATTCGCGGCAAGTCAAGAGAATCTTGCACAAAAACGGTGGGCTCTGGCTTGGAAAATCGAGAATAGCCCAGCAGCCCGCCGGCGGCACCGACTCCGAGGAATTTGAGGGCGGTTCTTCGAGAAAATGGTTGGGATAGCGGTGAATTGGTTGATTGACTCATCAGCGGTACGCGGTAACGGGCTTTAAACACAAATACGCCATAAGGCATATATCATAGACCGAAATCAGGATATGTGAAGAAATACTAAGACACATCCCCCAATTGGATCGCGATCGCACTTGGCACGGTGCGATCGCACACAATGTATAGTGGAAGCAAAAAGGCTTCAGTTATCTAGGATAGAAGCAAGAATCAACAAGGAAAAAGCGATCGACAGCATCGCGTAAAATCCTCTAAATAATTAAGTGTTTTTATTTATGTTGATCAACTCTTGGCAACCGCCGCCAATGATGCTAAAAAACTAGGAGATTGTCAGGTCAAATCTTAGGCAAAAGGCAGTCTCGGCGAATTGTACGAAATAACCGAGCAGATATCCAAGACAAAACAATTAATCACTCGATCTTTAAGTAAGTTGGCGCGAAAAAAGTTAACTATTTTAAAATAAGTAAATACAGAGAATATATCTACTGAGGTAACTCAATATATCGGCGCTCGATGTAGGGTATTCCTCACTTAATACCAAGACAAAACTCGATTCAACCTGAGAAGTGCGGATGTGCCGCAAAAATTAAAAGACGCCCGTACAGCTAATGCCGGTTAAACTCACATCTTGCACCATTCTTAAGAACGGGCTCTCCTGCCCGTTCCACAAAAGATGAATTTTTTGTGGAACAGGCCGAGAAGCCTGTTCATAAAAGGATTATTGAGAATGGTGCAACATCTCAGTTAAATGTAACTGGCTGCTATGTAAAAAACAGGACTGACTTGAAGAAACTGGGTTTTTGCGTAAGTCCTGTTTATGCAAAACCCCTGCAATAATTTACAAACTTTTACATAAATCGTGCATTTCTTGGTGCGGGGAGTTGGTTGGTGCTGGCATCCACACCCTACGGTAGATATTTGGGGTTGGTCTTGAATGCTAGAGTTGTGCCGCGATCGCCAGCACAGTCAATCGATTTTAGATTTTAGATTTTAGATTAAAGAATTGAAGCATTGACCCCACGGATAAATTCGGGGGGCAAGTTTCTCGGATACAGGTTTTTTATTTCTCCACCGATGAATCCGGGGGCTTGTATCCTGGATGCTTTCAGTCAAAATTCCCAGCCGCATCCAAACTTTTGCCAACTGCTGCCGCCAACGGCGCCCTTAACCGCCCCAAAATCATGCACTACCAATCCCAGCAGCAACGCCAAAAACACACGACTCAGAAAAAAATTAAAAAAGCTATTTTTTACTGTTTGATAGCAATATTTTTCTGCTGGAGTACCGCGAACCTCGCTACAATTGCCCAAAACACAGGCCAGGGCGGGCTTAACGGGCAAGAAATGAGAAATTTGCTCGATCGGGGAAACCTCACCGAAGCCGTAACCAGAATCGAAGAAAGCTGGGAAGAAGACTATCAAACATACTTTGAACAAGACTTTGAAACCCGTGCGAAAACGGCCGAAGCAATATCAAAAACTCTCTCCAGGCTAGCAGTTCAAACCCATAAAAAACCCGCTTTAATTTATGCTATCCCGCGTACCGACCAACTAGAATTAATCTTAATATTGCCCGATCGCGCGCCTATTCTCCGCAGCGTCCCGGAAGCCAAACAAGAGAAACTGCTCTCAGTAGTCCAAGAATTAGGTAGCGAAATCACCAACCCGGTAAAACTCAACACCACCACCTATCTAGAACCAGCCCAACAACTCTACAAATGGATAGTTGCACCCCTAGAAACAGATTTGCAAACAGCAAAAATTGAAACCTTGCTGTTCTGCGTCGGGGCAGGTTTGCGAACCGTACCCCTAGCAGCAATGCACGACGGAAAGCAATTTCTGATCCAAAAATACAGCCTCGCCCGCATCCCCGCCTTCAAACTCACAGACAGCAATTACACCGACCTCAGAAACGTGCAAGTCCTAGCAATGGGAGCATCAGATTTCGCAGAAACGGCGAACAAAGAACCGCTGCCAGCAGTTCCATTAGAACTAAGCGCGATCGCCCGACAGTGGCCCGGTCAATCCTTTCTCAACCAAGACTTCACCATAGTAAACTTGCAATCCCAGCGACTGCAACAAAGATACGGAATCATCCACCTTGCCACCCACGCCGAATTCCGCCCCGGAACCCCAAATAACTCCTACATTCAATTTTGGGACACCCAACTCGGTCTCGATCAAATGAGAGATTTAAAATGGAACAATCCACCCCTCGAACTATTAGTATTAAGCGCCTGTAGAACCGCCTTGGGAGACAAAGAAGCAGAACTCGGATTTGCAGGTTTAGCGCTGCAATCAGGAGCAAAATCAGCCCTCGCCAGCTTGTGGTACGTCAGCGATGCGGGGACTCTCGCCCTGATGACAGAGTTTTACCAGCAGTTAAGAATCCGCAGGCTAAACGACCCTCCAATCATTAAAGCTGAAGCTCTCAGGCAAGCACAAATTGCCGCGATCGAAGGCAAAGTGACGATCGAAGGCGGTCAACTGCGAAGTGCCCGAGGCGACATTCCCTTGCCCCCGTCCATCCCCAAACTCGACAGCAAAGATTTATCCCATCCTTACTACTGGGCAGCTTTCAGCATTATCGGCAGTCCTTGGTGAATTCTGATTGAAAATGGCTAAGTTAAAATAACGTTATCCCTCCTCTAATGCAACCATTCTCCGATCGCATATGACCGAAGCCGCCACGATCAACACTCAACTCATCGATACCCTCACCCAAATTATCCTCGCCCTCACCGAGGAAGAGCGCCACATCCTCATCCATAAACTTCTAACTCCAAATCAAACTTCAGACACTACAAAGGCCGATCGAGAAACTCTTAAGCAGGAAATAGCGATCGGTGTAGAACAGCTTCAGACAGGACAATATACAGAGTACGATGACAATTCTCTGCCGAATCTTCTCCTCAGTATCAAACAACGCGGACAACAACGCCTACAACACGAGTAAGTACCCGTGAATCGCTATCGCCTTTCCCAGCAAGCGGTAAAAGATTTAGAAGATATATGGATTTATCTGGCACAGCAGGACGAACTTGGCGCCGATCTCCAAATGGTGCGATTGCTAGATCGCTTTCCCATGCTTGCCCAATTTCCGAATATGGGGCGAGGGCGAAATGAACTCCTCACAGGATTGAGAAGTTTTCCCGTCAAACCTTATATTATTTTCTATATAATTCTCCCAGAGAGAGTCGAGATTGTGAGAGTCCTGCATCAATCGCGGGATATAGAAGGACAATTTTAGCGATCGAGCCAAATGCCGACTTCTCGATGCCTATCTATCATTCTGAACGTAACTCTTGACCGATCGAGGTGATAAACTGTACAACATAAAGTAATTTAATATCTGTAGCTGTCGCTCAACAAACCACCACCAACCTGTGACGAATCAAGCGGGAGCCTTCAAGGGGAAAGAAAGATGAAAAAATTAGAATTTTTGCTACAGAAAGAAGGCGATCGCGCCTGGTTGCCCCTAGAAACCTCCGACGTGGAAATTCTAGAAGGTAAATACCGCGTGGTTGCTCGCATTCAGCACCCTAACACCGACATCGAAATTCGCGTTACCCATACCTCCTTCGACCCAGGGGCGCAGCGGAAAGTCCAAAGCCGATCGGCCCGCACCAACCCCGAAGGATTAGTCGTGATCATTCCCTACACCAGGCTCAAACCCGGACTGTGGGAACTCTCCTGCTTGCCAGATCCCCAATCAACACCACTAAAACCTTGGCAGTACGGCGTTCAGTTGGAAGTATTGCCCGCAGAATCGGAAACCTCCGAACCCCTACCGCCGATCGACCAAATCGAACCTGCTGCTTCCACCGCAGCCCCACAAATCGCAGTACCGGTCGATCGCCCCGCACCACAAATTGCAGCACAGGTCGATCGTCCCGCACCAACCGAAATCCCAGCAGCCGATTCAGCACCGCAGCAGACCAAAATCTACCAATTCCCAATTCCCCAAACCGCCCAACCTAAACCGCACGTCAAACTCGAACTCGTCCTCGATCAAGAAACCTTCGTCACCCAACTCGGTCGCCCCTTAATCATTTCCGGCAAAATCGACATTCCCCAACACCCGCAACAAAGCAGAAAAACAGCAACTCTCATCCCCGAATCCGAAGCGCTAGAACTCAAACAACTCATCGGTTCAGCACAACTGCAAATTTACCTGCGCGACCCCCAAACCTCAAAAATTCTCGCAGAAATCCAGCAGCCGATGCCAGAACAAGTTCCCCCCTGCATCTTTGCCTGCGTCACCTACATCCCAAGCGAGTGCAAAAGCCGCCTAATTTTAGGAGAAGCAATTCTCAGCAGCGGCGGCGTCACCCTAGCCACCAAACTATTCACAATTACAGCTCGTTTAGAGCACCTTCTACAGGAAATTAAAGACAATTTCATCGAAGAAAAGCATCAAGCTGAACCCTCCCCAACAGCCTCAAAACCGTCTGGAAGCGCCAAAAATATATCCTTCCTCAAGCTAGTAGAAAAATCCTTAGACCCTCCCTCCCCCGCCGAAGTCCCAACCACTGAAGCCCTACCCCCTCTACTGGCTTCGCGTCACACCCCAAGTGCAGGCGGTTTAGAATTGCCCGCCTTCGGTAACAAACTGCCCGATAGCAGCCGATCGCAATTGCTGTCGGAAATCTCCAATTCGCCTCGAACTACCGAAGAGTCGATCGACCCACAAACCAAACCCTCAGACATCCCAAATCCCACTCAAACAGCCGAAATCGGAGCGATCGACCAAAAAACCGAAAACATCCCCCAACCAGAAACAACCGCCCCAGAAACCCCGCCAGCACCCACAAAACAGGCATTTCAAACCTTAAACGTCGAAAGTCGATTTTGGTCGCGACTGAGTTCCTTAGCCAGCAACGGCGAATCCTCCGACTGGCTGAAAGCAACCACCCTGTCACCAACTCCAACAGCCGCCGCAAATAGCAGCGACGAAATTGCCGTTGTGGAAGAAAGTAGCCCAACCCAGCAGCAACCCGAAACCAGCGAAACAATTTCCGATCCCCAATCCACTAGCCCGGAAGCCAGAGAATTTGTGGTTTTTGACGAGCCCCCGCAACCAAAACAAGTTGCTCAAAAAACCGCAACTGTCGTAGCAGAAGTAAATCCCCCAACTCCCTACGTTTTGCCAGAAGACGAGTTAGTACCGATGCCGGTTTTGGAATTGCCGCGCGCCGAAATCATCGCGGGCCAGGCTGTAAAAGTGCAAGTGCAACTGCCGGAATTAATGCCCCGGATTTATGTAAAAGTTTGGGTGTACGATCGACAAACCTACCTGATTCTCGACGGGCCCCGCTGGATTACCGAATTTAAAGCTAACGGGTTGGGAAACGTGCGAGCAAGTATCGAGTTAGAGATTCCCTACGGCTGCATGGAAGTCGAATTTGAGGCGATCGCCGTCGAAATGCAAACTCAGCGGGAAAGCCACAAAATAAGCGTTCACCGCCAAGTTTTACCCCCAGCAGGGCCAAGTTTACCCCTCGAAGGGTAAGCTCAAATCCCCGTGCATCCGCGTTGCTCCGCTAACATCTGCGGTTAAAAAATCCTACTTACTTCCCGCCAACTGCCGAAACTTCTTCTTAAACTTATTCTTATACACGTAGATCAATCGCTGTAAATCCTCAACTTGCAGCGACATCTCGGCAGCCAAACCCGTGCGGTTCCAAACATCTTCCTGGCACTTGCGGCGACAGAAATTCATCGGTTCCGAGTAAACTTTCCGACTAGATAAAGTCGGCTTCGGGCCGCACCAGTGAATCACCGTCCCCTGAGTACGATCGACTGCAGGCCCGCTTTCTTCCACCGGAAACTGCTTTCTCAGCAAATCCTGGTCAAAATCCGGCACCAACAACTGCATATCCACATTCTGCACCCGCAGTTTGCCTTCTTGAGCGGCGCGGAAGACCATCAGGTTAAAAAAGCCCATGTCTCCATACTTAAATATGTCTGGATGTTCATCATTAAAATCCAGAATCTTTCTATACTCCTCTAAGCTGAAAACACCTCGTTTCCCAAAGAATGTGCCTGGACAGACATAGCGAGAGCGATAGTCTTGCCAACGAAAATCTGGAAAATACTTTTCGACTCCCGGAATGTCAAAGAAAAATTCCGTGATATCCGCATCCGAGTAATCGTAACAAGGCTGGTCAATAATAAAGTCGAAGTCTTCAAAATTAGCCAATTTGAGGACATCTCCCCACACAATTGTATCTGCATCCATCAGGAGAAAATTTTGCCAAGGACTTTCCCAAAAGGGAATCATATGACTTTTTCCCCAACCAAAGCTTCTTTTTCTCAGAAGTGGCTCAGAGACGGTATCGTGATTAATGACGCGCACTCCGTAAACTTTTTCTAGGGGACTCACGGAAAACGTACCGTCAATCAACAGGCAGATGGGAACATCTCCCAGGAAATATCGGATGCTAGCACAGCAACCCTTTGCTAACAAATAATCTTGGTCGCAGCAAGCAATAATAACACCAAAATCTTCCATAAACCCTCACTATTTTACTAACTTGCCTAGCCACAGCGTTTCGTTTTTTTGTTCTGAAAGCAGCTCGATTTTCAAGTTTTGCATTTTAGCCAGCTTAGCACTAAACTTCTGCGATAGCCCGTAGACAAAAACATCACTAAAACCGCTAGGAATATTGGGTATAGTTGGTCTGTCAAACAACTGAGCTCGACGGCGCGCTTTCGGGTCAAGCAACACCAATTGCAGCCGCACTTTCGGTTCTAACAAATGACTCATTGACAGTATATTTCCCAGACTGACTTCCGAGATATCACTGACAAGCAGCGGCTTTGGGGCACGATCGATCCTGCGAGTAATTTCGGGATTTTCCCGGCCCCATTCCTTAGTCCACCAAGTCTCGGCTTGAGAACTAACGGCATTCGACAGCACCCCGCCCGTTAACAGTACAACTGTCAAAACTTTCCACATTTGTCGTTTCCAGCTTGGCACACCCAGCGCGGTAATTTTAGTTGCTAACAGGTAAGCCACAGCGATTTGCATCCCCAAATAAGTCGGAAATAGGTAGCGAGCTTTAGTCGATCGGATTCCTCCCAATATAACATCCGGCAGCACGAGTGCCAGTGCTGTCACCGCCATCACCGTCACCACAAACAGCCAAACCTGTTTCTTCGTCTCTGAACACAGAAAATAAACTGCATACCCTACGATTGTTAATAAAATTAAAGTCGCTGCCACTAAACCAATAAGCTCTACGGATATCGCATTAGAACTTAGCCCGACATCAAAAAAAAGGCGACCGATATTTCCGGCCCAATTCTTAACTACTGATAGCCTCTGAATTTTTAGATTAGCCCAACTTGTTGCCCCGGATGCTGCACTTTTATTTACCAGTAAAATTACCATCCAAGGCAGCAATGCTAGCAACGACACAGCCATTGCGAGCAAGTAACTCACTAGCTTTTTGTTCGATCTAAAACCGTGAGTTCCTACGATATAAATTCCGTGGCCTAATGCAACTAACAGACCAAATAAATGAGTGTAAACTCCCATAATATTGGCTACTGCGTAAATGCTCCAACTCAGCTTGTTTTGCAGCCGCAGTGCTCGCAGCAGAGACGCACAAGAAAGCAAAATCAGCGCCGACCACAAACTGTAGGGACGTGCTTCTTGAGCGTAAAGCACGTGCAAGGGAGAAACTGCTAGCAATCCCACGGCTATCCACGCCACTTCCGGCGGTGCAAACAATTCTCGGCACAGCCAGTACAGACCCGGAAACGCTAACAAACTCATCCAAGCTGAGAAACTTCTTATCGCCGCAGGAGAATCACCGAATAGTTTTGCCCAACACTTGACTGCCAGAAAATACAGTGGTGGTAGTTGAGGTTCTTCTATTGCCAGACTTTTAACAGTATCACCAAAATTTTTTGTCGCATTGAGGCGCTGATATTTCATTAAATCTTTTGGTGCTACTAACTGACCGCTGCTTATTTCACGAAGCACTTCTGTTTGCGTGTATCCAGAAATCCGCAGGGAAGTAAATGCTTCATCGTACCAATAAAACTTTTTGTCGATGTTGACGAAGCGAAAGAAAAATCCTAATAGCAATAATACCAATACTAACAGCCGCAGTTTTCTTTTCATCCCAGTCAGAGATGGTGTAAAAAATATATATGGTACGCCTCAATTTAACATACCATAGAAAGAACGAGTGCATTGCCCAATCTACAGGTTGTTCGATCGCCCTCCCATAACTTACGGCATTTACTTGTGTTCCTCGCAAATTAAAACCGTCTGGGATGCACTCCTTACTCTCATAAACCCGGTTTTTTAACTTCGATTGAGCGCCTAAAAGGAAGTATTTGCATTCCTCAAACTCGGTTGATGCGTCCTGGACGCCCGGAGAATCAATGGATACTTTGACAGTATCCGCTCCATAATTCGGGGCGTACTACCCACTCAGGAAGGATTTTGCGTCATTTGAGGTGCATCGTTGAGCGATTTATCCCGGATTATTGAGCGGATATCTTTGGCAGTGGCATAAATCACGGAGAAAATGTGCTTTGAGATCCCGATGCTGTGCCAAAAAAATAACTGGTTGTCAAACGCAAGACAGCGAGGCCACAAAACTATAATTTCAGCTAACAGGGATTCAGTCGGCTGCTGCTGCCAGACCGCAAAAAAATTGTGTTAAAGTAGCGGGAAATTAAACCCGCCGACGGTTAGTCTCAAAAATGGCGATCGTCCTGGCAAGTCCCGGTGGCAGCGGGCATCAAAAAACCAACATTGGTCAAGCCTGAACTTTGGTTTGGATCGGGTAAATCTACCAGCCTTTAGCTCTCAGTTCCCCACTCATGGCGGGAAAATAGCCCCTGCCGGGTCGCGAGGTTTAAAGTTAGGTTAAAAACCTTGACATTATAGGATATAAAGCTGTATAAGGGATGCGACAAGCAGCCACAATCCTACCTATAACTGTCTATTAAGTCTGGCGTAACCGAGGACGCTGGGCAGTTGTCAGTTAGAGGCAGATTGTGGTCGAGCCCGTAGAACCAGTTGTCGATCGTCCGTAGAGCAACTCAAGCAAGTCGGGCGATCGAGAGATGAAATTAGCACGTGATGGTATAATCAACTGTAATGTAATGTGGGCTTGACCTGAATTGATGCCGGGGCGGTATAAGGGGTGGGCCCCCTACGTTCAAGCAGAAGTAGACACGCCTACTGTGAATCAACAGTTATGGATAGGTTCTATTTTGGCAATTATTGTCAACAGGCAAGCAACCACAAAAAATAGCAGTTGGGAATTGCTGCTCGTCGAGTTGAATAGAGTGTGAAGGTGTGAGGAAAATGAACAGAACTTTTTGGAATTTACTGCTAGTATCCCCGGCAATACTGGGGCTATCATCAGTCATGAGTGCCACTGCGATCGCCGCAGAAGCGACCGCAACCCCTGAAGCCAACCAACTAGCTACAGCTCAGTCATCTGAGTCAAAAATTGCAGAAATAGTTGGAGAAATAGTTGCAGAACCAGTTGCAGCAGCCCCTGCTGCCCCAGAAAACCTGGCTTTAAACAGCAGCGTCGAAGCGGCCCAAACCCCGGTCGTTAACGAAGCAGACGCTGAAAAAATCGCCTCAATCGAACCAGAAACCAGCGCAGCAGCACTGCAAACAACACTGCAAACACCAGGGAGCGACATCGGGTTAGCAGCCCCAATCGCTCCGGCCAGCGCAGCAGCGACTGAACCCCTAGCAGCGGCTGGCGCAGCCGAATCCTCGCCCCAAGCATCAGACTTGGCAGAGCAAATCAGCCAGACAGAAACCCCTGGGAAAATTGAAGTGCCAGCAGTCGCCAGCACCCCAGCTACTAAGGTAGAAATTGCTCAGACACCAGCCGCCGGAATGGGCGGCCCCATCGTCCCTGTTGCTCCCCAAGCGCTGCCGGCTCAACCGTCGGGAACCATGTCCCAGGTGACATCAGTCACTCAGCTCTCCGACGTGCGACCGACAGATTGGGCATTCCAAGCCCTGCAATCCCTAGTCGAACGCTACAGTTGTATCGTAGGTTATCCCGACGGCACCTACCGCGGCAACCGCGCCCTGACTCGCTACGAATTTGCAGCCGGCGTCAACGCTTGCTTAGACCAGATAACCCAGCTAATTGGGTCAACAGGTAACTTAGTTACCAAAGATGACTTAGCCATCCTGCAACGCCTGCAAGAAGAATTTGCAGCCGAACTCGCTACCCTGCGCGGACGAGTAGACGGCCTAGAAGCTCGCACTGCAGAACTCGAAGCAAACCAGTTCTCCACCACCACCAAACTGGCTGGAGAAGCCATTTTTGCTGTCAGCGACACCTTCGGAGATCCTATACAAGCTCGTGACGCCAACGGCAATCATATCCGCGATCGCGACGACCAAACGTCTACCAACTTCGGCTACCGGGTGCGGTTGAACTTCAACACCAGCTTCACCGGTCGAGACTTGCTCAGAACCCGCTTGCAAGCCCTCAACGTCGCCAACTACTCAGCAGCAACAGCTACGGGCACTAACATGGCTCGCCTAGCGTTTGATGGAGCTGAGAACAGCAATTTCACACTAGACGAGTTGTACTATCGGTTCCCGATGGGTAAAGCTACAGTCTTTGTCGGTCCTAAAGGGCTTGACCTAGATGAAATTGCAGACCAGGCTTCTACCTTTGGTAACTCTACGAGTAACGGTTCACTTTCCAGATTTGGAGTTCGCAACCCGGCCGTATTCCGCGGCCCGCAGGGAGCAGGCGCAAGTGTGAGTTTCAACTTGGGCAGCTTCCGAGCTACCGCGGGCTATCTCGCAGGCGACGGCGATGCTCCCAACCCCGCAGATGGCAGGGGCGTTTTCGACGGTTCTTTCAGCGCTCTGGGTCAGATCGGCTTTTTTAGCAGACCGTTTGACTTGGGCTTGACTTACACCCGGAAATACAATCGGGCAGGCGATGTTAACCTCATGGGCGGCGTCGGCAGTTTGTTGGCTAATCGGCCCTTCGATCAATCACCTACCGCATCAGATAACTATGGCGTGCAAGTTAACTTCAAACCCAGCAGTCGCTTTCAGATTGGCGGTTGGTACGGTTATACGAAGGCTGAACAACTGCGGGGTGGCAACAATGACGCTACCATCCAGAATGGTGCTATCACTGTGGCCCTGGGAGATTTTGCCCGACAAGGCAACGTCCTCGGCTTCGTCTTTGGTGTACCGCCAAAAGTTACCGAGAGCGATGTCGCCAGAAATCGCAACACCTCTTATCACTTAGAGGGTTTCTATCGCTTCCAAGTCAATGACTTTATTTCGGTGACACCTGGCGTTTACGTGATTCTGAATCCGGAACACAACAACAACAACGAGGATATCTGGGTCGGACTCCTCCGTACTACCTTTAGTTTCTAAGGTTTCCAGACATCTAGTTACAGGTAAAAGCGGCAGGCGACTGCCGCTTTTATTTATTGGTCATGAGTGGCTAGATTTTAGATTTTAGATTGTCAACAGTTAACACTCATCAGTCAACAGTTAACACTCATCAGTTCACCAATTATGAATTTTGGCGGCAAATCCCGAATACGGATGTGTAGCCGTGCAGAAATGTGCTGCCGCCGACGGGACCAATTTCGCCGTTGCAGAAAAAGCCGCTCAAGGGGATGTTTTTGAGGTATCGGCCAAACAGTCGGGAGTCAAAGTTCGATTCGCCGTAAAGCCCTTCACCGCGCCCCAGACAAGAGAACATCAAGGCGCCGGCGCTGGATGTACCACTGTACTCGGCGGCCCGCTGATAGCGATTGAGCAGCATTTCTAGGTCTTCTGCGGAGGTGCGCGCGTCCCGCAGGTGAAATTGGATGCGCTGTCCGGGACGGACTCGATCGCCGATCGCTATTGCCCCCACTTTCGGATCTACTCCCAACAGATTGCGGATCAAAAAATCTCCCGGCTCTAATTTCAGCTTGAATTCATCGCTGACTAAGCCTACAAATAACGAGTGCTGGGCTAATTCTCGGTCTTCTTCGCTCAAAGTTTGAACTAACTCTCGCAAAGCCTCTAAGGGCGATCGTTCGATGCCGGCGCTGCCCGTATCGTCGGTTTGTTCTTCGAGTTTCAGCAAAATATTGCGATCTCCTTCCGTCACCCGATAAGGATGCCCGATCGGCCTGCAGCCTTGAGCGACGATCGTTTCCAAAACTATATTGCCACTCAAAGCTACCCCAACCGTCCCTTCTCGGTAAAGCTGATAGTCGCAAAACAGCGCCGCGCCCCTGCCCGCACCATCCCCCCCGGCTAGTCCCCCTACCTTCGCCGCGCCCGGATAGGCATAATCTAGCCCTTGGAGCAAATCGTTAATTTTTGCGGAAAAGGGGTCAGCCAAGATGATGAACTGCGGTTCTTCCTGGGCCGGCACGCCCAAGAGATCCACCCAAGTATCCGGGGGACTATCTAAGTCCGGCAGTTCTTCTGCACCGACGTGAAAAGTTCTGACATTCACTCCCGGCAAGCGCGCCAGACTCAGGCTGACTGCGGGAGATCCCTCTACTTCTTCGGTGAGGCCGCCCCGGTTCGTGCCGATGACTCCTCCCCCGCCACATCCCAGGATCGCGGTCACTGGCAGCATTTCTCGGAGTAAAGGCATCAGC
Source organism: Microcoleus sp. w1-18aA5 (assembly GCF_036701705.1). Classification (NCBI taxonomy): domain Bacteria; kingdom Bacillati; phylum Cyanobacteriota; class Cyanophyceae; order Oscillatoriales; family Microcoleaceae; genus Microcoleus; species Microcoleus sp. w1-18aA5. Next base: position 21,629 of record NZ_JAUPTE010000053.1, read on the forward strand.
CGAGAATACTCGCTGGCAAAGGCAGACGAAATAAATATCAGCGCTAAATCAGCCGGGCCTTCTAGGTCGCGATCGGCTTGTTCTATAACTTCTTTAAGGGCGGATTCCAAAGAGGGACGGGTTGATAAAGCGCTGACCCATTGCATTTGGTTTTGGGTGTACATAAGGCAAATTTCTCTATAAAACTATCTCTATACATTAGGCTAACCGGAACTGGCCACTGGGGGGAGGCTATTCTTGGGCGATCGATTCCCCCTCGATTGCCGTTCTTGTGTTAACATAAGTTAACATGAGTGTCCCGCTAATCTGTTTCGTGTTAAATGCCGTATTCAGCTAAATCTTAAAAGATAAAGCTCAATACAGTTTGACACACCAACATCGTGTAATGTTTTCATCAAAAGTAAGGTCAGCTCGACCTACATTGATGCCTGTGAACCCTTCCCCCGCCGACGGGGTAGAGTAAAGCAGGAAGTAGAGACGGCGGCTGCGATCGCAGTTATGGATGGTTTCTCTCTGGGCTGCTGCAACAGCAGCGCATCTCAAGCTATTATTAGCTGGGGTTGCCAGACCGAAACAGCAAATCCCACCCAAACTAACATCCAAAAAGAAAACCTTTCTTACTTAATAAGGTCAACGATCCAGGTCTAAAGACACGCTCGCTTCGAGCCTAAGACTTAAACCACAGTTGACCCGCCGTATACTTTAGAAGTCTACGTTTTTTGAGTTATGACACCAAGCGGCTGCTTAGCTACTCCCTTGCTCTGTCGTTAACGGTTAAACATCTTTATTTGGGTTAAGGACGTGCCGTTAGCCGAACAAGCTCACTAAACAAAGGCGCGTGCTAACATTACCTAGAAATAGGTCGGGGACCACCATATTCTCCTACACATTCATACCAACAAGCTTTATGACAACAACACCCGCAGGCAACATCCAAGAGAAAATTGAAGAAGAACTAGAAAGCGCTCGTACCGTCTGTGACCTAAAGGGCGCAACTTCCGGGGAATGCGCGGCGGCGTGGGACGCAGTTGAAGAACTGCAAGCAGAAGCTTCCCACCAAAAGCAAGTCAAACCTAAGAATTCCTTTGAAAAATTTTGCGACGACAATCCTGACGCTGCTGAGTGCCGCATCTACGAGGAATAAACGAGCCATTTAGCTCTATGCCTTCCCTCCCGCGCCGAAATCTAACTTTTGGCGCGGGAGAATTTTATTTTAGGGGTTGAGTCTTGAAATAATGGCGAGATTGGCCCTCTATCCCAATACGGTTCAAATCCGCCAGCTTCCCCCTCGCCCCCAAGGGGGACAATAATTTGCTCTTGCATCCCCCAAGGGAGGCGAGGATGGGAAGGAGATATCTGAGGAATAAACAGTTTTAACTCAAGGGTATTGCCGTCTATCGTGTCTCAAGTACCCTTCAAAGCGCGCCAAGTACCTTAGAAAAGGTAGCAGTAACTATAAACATTAAGACCGTGTTCTGGTTGCTGATTTTTTAGCATTTTTGTAGTAAAATTTGTGACAAATAAGTGAGTATATTTTCCCAAAGATGTTGAGTCTTTTATTGGCAGCCACCGGGCCTTGGTTTCAACCGCTAGTCTGGATGGATTACCGGTTGTCTGTGTTATTAACAATTTCGATCCCGCTGGTAGTGCTGATTTGGGCTGTTGTGGCAAAAGCTGAGGCGATCGTCCGTTTGTCGATTATTTATTGGCGGGTGGCGAGTTTGCTGGCCATTACACTTTACCTGATGATGGCTGCGCTGCCTGTGAGCTTTGTATCGTCGGTGATTGGGAGGGCATTAATTCCTGCTAGTCTGTGGTTTTGGGAGGATTTAAACGAAGAAATTGCCGATCGACCGCAGTCGCCCCTGAAACTGGCTTTTACAGCTTGGCGGTGGGCGATTACTGTTTACAGCGGTTTGGGCGCTCTAGCTCAACTTCCCTTCTTAAGCTGTGCTTTTAAATCTCAAATTCAAGTCATTGATGAACCTTTTTGCCGCGTTTGGTTAGACCCACCTTGGCTCTACAAACAAATGTTTCACCCTGCGGCAAACCCTCAATTTTTGGGATTGTTGGGTCTGATAGGTTTAGCAATTTATGTAATTTACTTGTCATATTTTGTGTTAATTAGACTAGGAAAACAGGGGAGATCAGCAACCGGAAATTAAGTTGATTTTAAGTAAGTATTTGCCTCCTAAATTACCGCTAAAGTCTTCAACAAAAAGCTCAAAAATCCTAACTCACAAAAGCCGGGCGCATCTATGAAAGAATCAAAATAACAGCATGGTGGCTGACGTAAACCGCCCACAAACGGGTACTTGCGAACGACTCCTGTCGTGGAGATATAAAAATTTTAGACTCAGGTACAAACTCCCAGATTCATCTGTGGATAAAATCTAAAATCTAAAATCTAAAATCTAAAATCGACTGACAGCAATGTTATTGGTAAAGACTGTGATGGATAGCAAACAAGCCTACTTACAGTGCTTAGAAAGGCTAATTTGGGCGCTCGATCGCCTGGAAGCAAAAGTCGAACCAAGTGAAGTCGCTCGGATTGCCGAACTGATTGTTCAGCCGATGATGGGGCCCTGGCGGTTTTTTCACACTCCCGAACATATTTTTGATGTGGGGGGAAAGGAAGACGCGATCGAGGTTTTGGCAGCTTTATTTCACGATACCGTCTACGTGCAAGTGGATCGCAGCATTAACTTTAACGTCAGCTACTACATCACTCCTGTTGCAAAAGAGGTTAACAAACAACTACAAATTCGGGATAAATCTGAACTGTCTGCGGATGCTACCTTCGAGATGGTAATGCTGGTATTCAATTTTGAACCGGGCGAAGTCCTCAATCCTTTCGCTGGACAAAACGAATTTCTCAGCGCTGTCGTAGCAGTAAAAGCTCTAGAACCATTTCTCAAACGCGAGCAATTACTTCAAATTGCAGGCTGCATTGAAGCAACAATTCCGTTTCGCGCCGCCGATGCAGGAGTAACGGTAAGCCAGCGCCTTTATGACCGCTTGCAAGCAATAAATAGCCTGTTTAACCTCAGTTTGACTGACGGGGAAATGCGGGAAACGGTGAAAAAAGCTGTGCGAATCTCTAACCGGGATGTGATGAGTTTTGCTCACCATAGTTCAGCCCATTTTTTGGCAAATACCTGGAATTTACTGCCGGAAACCAATCACAATCTCATCTGGTGGGGTTTTTACACGGTTCGCGACTACCGAGTTGCTTTGCTCAAGATGGAAGGTTTTCTGAATTATCTTAAGCCAGAAATAATTTTCCGACAGTTTGAGGGATATCCAAACGATCGCACCTATCAGCGCTGGGAAGCTACTGCTAAGTACAATATCGAAATTGCGAAGCTTTATTTGGGGTGCAAACTGTCTGCCCTAGCCCTACTAGAAGCTCTTTCTTCGGATTTGGAGATTGAGGTTTCTCTGGCGATGATGATGGGAGGAATTCCGGCTCAAGCTCCTAACTGCGTGCGCTTGGAAAGCTTTTTTCCCGAAATAGAGAAACCTTATAAACCTAAAATTAGTTTAGAAGCGGAAGTATTGAATTTATTAGAAAATGGGCGGGCTAAAAGCACTTCTAATACCGATTTGGAGAGTTCGCCCCTGACAACGTTTGTGGTAAAAATTGTTGGCTTTGACGAAATGCGGTATCAGTGCGATCGAGCTAAGGAATTTTTTCGAGAAAATCTCAACGCCGACGACTTTATTTCCGATTTTAACCCGATAGTTACAGAAATTGTCATTGATTCAATTCTCAAGTTGTTTGACAGCCGGAAATCTACTATCTACCGATTCTACGATATCACTTCTAAGTTAAAGTCCCAACCCCAGAGCTATTTTCCCGATCGGCCTTTTCGCTCACATGGTTAACTAGCTTTAAATACAGTATTTTTGCCTCCTCTATAGAAAAGACCATTACTCAGCTTATACAAGAGTGGAGCGATTACACCGTGACAGGATTGATTGCCTCGCTTTCCCTACGTCAATCTGCCTATCCATCCCGACACCAACAGCCCTACAGGTATGGTGTGGGGCTTCCGGCAAAGATGCTAAAAGTTGATAAAAAATGGAAATTAGCTGCTGTTTGCCTTTGACAATTATTTTATACAAAACGGATTTGATAGCTGCCTGTCACTCATCTGAGCTACCCCAGATAAGCGTCACTATAAAAAGCGACTGTTAAAGCACTTCCCCCCACAGCTACAACTGGGGAATAGCAAGTTCAAACGACTTGCAAACCACTAATCCCCAATCAAACCATGCAAACCACAAATTCAATTTACGCTCAATTGCCTCTTTGCTCTTCACTACCCACACTGAAACGAAATAATAGCACCACTGCCAATCAAAACGTGCGCTATCTCCAACAATCCTTAGTTAAAAACGGATATCCCGTCTCAACTGATGGATTCTTCGGCCCAAAAACCGAACAAGCAGTCATCAAATTTCAAAAGGATAATAAGATTGCTGTTGATGGTATTGTCGGCCCTCAAACTTGGAGTCTATTAGGCGCTTGTTATACAGGTGAACCCGGATGTTAAATCCAAGTTAACTAATCCTAGGCCCACGGGTAGCAAGAAACAAGGTTTTTTCACAGCAATACTTTTTTTCCGCCCTCATAAACGCTAAAAAACCTAGTGGTTGAGGGAAGCCGAAACCTCGTTTATGCCCGTCAAAAGTGCATCCAGGACTATTAATTAACATCTTTTCCGCACTTCTCTGCTTTTAAACAACTTGCAAACAACCAATGGAGAATTAAACCATGCAAACCACAAACGCAATTCGCACTGAATTACCTTCCTGCCGTTATTTTCCCCTACTCAAACGCAACGATGGCGTCACCCAAAATGAGGACGTTCGCTATCTTCAGCGACTCTTGAACGCCAGCGGATTTTCTGTAAATACTGATGGAGGATTTGGCCCAAAAACCCAACAAGCCGTTATCAATTTTCAAAACAAACAACAAATCGTTGCTGATGGCATTGTCGGCCCTAAAACATGGAATAAATTGGGTGTTTGTACAAATATATTTTAAAGTTTGTGCAACCATCTGTTAAAGAGAGTAGGGCGTGCAGTGTGCGCCCTATTTTTCCGTCGAAGTTTCCACCCCAGACCACCCCTCTGGGGCTCCGTACATTCGATACTTGCGAGAGCGTTTGAAATACAGCATTGCTACCCGATCGTCCGGATTGATTTGTAAAATGTTTTGAAATACTTTTTGGGCGGCAACAAATTTTTGCTCGTAGTAAAAATTGAGGGCTTCTTGAAAAACCTCCGCCGTTTGCTGCTTGAGTACAATGCTTTCCTCTGTTTCTGTATCGTAAATTTCAAACACCGACACAGCATTTGTCTTTCCTTTCACCGTTACTCGATCGACAAATCTGTACTTATATTTTTCTGGATCGTCTAGGCGATCGATAATTGCACCGCTAACTAGAATGCCCGATCCGTAAACCTTAGTCAATCCTTCCAAACGAGACGCGAGATTGACGGCATCAGCAATCACCGTACTTTCCATCCGTTCTCGTTCGCCAATTGTACCCAACATCAAATTGCCCGCGTGCAAACCGACGCCGATCGCGATCGGAAACAAGCCATTTTTTTCTCGCTGCTGGTTGTAGATATTCACTTCTTTCTGCATATCAATTGCTGCTCGTACACCATCATCAGGAGATGTAGGAAACAGTGCCATCACTGCATCACCAATGTATTTGTCAATAAACCCGTTGTTTTTCCTGATGGCAGGGCTAACCTTTCCCAAATAAGTATTAATAAATGCAAAATTTTCAGGTGGTGTCATCTGTTCTGAAAGCGCCGTAAACGAGCGAATATCAGCAAACAGCACTGTCATATCTCTTTCCTGATTTTCGCCTAGTTTTACTTCAATAATACTCGGCTTTTCCAGCAAGTTTAGAAAATCGTGTGGCACAAACCTGCCGTAGGCTGCATTCAGTTTTGCTAGGCGAATTTGCGTATTAATTCTCGCCAACAATTCCTTTTTGATAAAAGGTTTAGTTACATAATCATTTGCTTCTAAGTTAAAAGCTTCTACCAAGTCGGTAGTTAGATTTTTGGCCGTCAGCATCAGAATCGGCATTTCTAACGGCGAGTATTTTTTGCGGACTTCTCGACACACTTCATAACCCGTCATCTGCGGCATCATTACATCGAGTAAAATTAAGTCCGGCTTAAATCCTGATTCAATCAGATTTACAGCTTCTAAGCCGTTGCTCGCTTGAGTTATTTCGTAGTTTTCTATAGAAAGACTGTTAATGATAACCTGAATATTAATGGGTTCATCATCGACTACCAAAACTTTTATTTTTTCAGTTTCTAGCAAGTCGCTATTGTCTGAGATCGGAGAATTTATTAGAGATGATTGGCGACCCAATTCAGGAGTGAGAAAAATGGGAGAATTCTCGCTTAAAAGCGGCTGCAGCCTGCTAACATCCGGTTGACTCTCAGATACGGGCAAAGTAAATATGAATTGGGAACCGACGCCTACAGTTGAAGATACCCAAATTTTACCTCCGTGCAATTCCACTAATTGTTGGGCAACCGTTAACCCTAAACCAGTGCCGCCATATTCTCTAGCAGTGGAACCGTCAGCTTGTTCAAAGGATTCAAAAATTCGCTCTAATTTATCTTCGGGGATGCCAATACCGGTGTCGGATACAGTAATTGCTAATTGGGAATTAAGGGGTGATTGTGCCTTGCCAGTTACCAATTCTGCTGAAATTTCTACTCTGCCACTTTCGGTAAATTTAATCGCATTGCCGATTAAGTTGTAAAGTATTTGCTGCAACCGATTCTCGTCTGCTGCTATTGGCGGCAATTCAGGAGCGACTGAGTTAATCAACTGCAAGTTTTTTTTTCCTACTAATGGCTGAGACAAAGTGAGAATTACAGAGACGATTTCTCGAAGGCCGATGGACTTAATTTGCAGTTCGAGCTTTTTGTGTTTGAGCTGAGAAAAATCCAGAAGATCGTTAATTAAAGAAGACAATCTTTTCCCTGAAGATGTAATCAAAGCTAAGTTAAAATTTGTTGAGTCTGGCAGTTGTCCGGTAGCACCGTCTATTAAAGATTCTGCAATCCCAATAATGCCGTTGAGGGGAGTGCGGAGTTCGTGGGAAGTATTGGCTAAAAATTCGTCTTTCAGTTTGTCGAGTCGCTGCAATTCGATATTTTTAGTTTCTAAGGCAGTAAAAGATGCTTGCAGTTGTGCTGCCATGCTGTTAAAAGCAGCGGCAAGTACGCCCAACTCGTCGGAGCGATCAAGCTTTACAGTTTGGTCAAATTGTCCTTCAGATAAAGCTATTGCTGCATTTTTTAATTTTATAAGAGGTTTGATAATCCAGCGAGAAGTGAGAAGCCCTAACACAGTTGCCATGCCCAAAGCTGCCAAGCATAGCAAAACTGTAGTTCGGTTGCCGGCATGAATTTGTTCCATAAAGTCGGCTTCTGGAACGACGACTACAATCAGCAAATCTAAACCCTTGTCGTCTTGGAAGGGCAGGACTTTTAAAAATTTCTTCTGGTCGTTTATCTCAACATTTATTTGCTGGGCTTTTGTAATTTGGTGTAAGTTTTGAAAGTGAGTTTCTAAATATTTAGCTGTAGTTTGCGTTACTGCATCGCTGCTTTCTGTAACTTTAAACAGTTCTTTTTGACCGTTTTGGCTGCGGAAAGGTTTTTCGGGTGTGGAAGTTGCCAGCAGCGTGCCGTTTCTTTCGATAATAAATGTTTGACCAGATTTACCTATTTTGAGGCTGTTTAAAAATTGACCGATACTGTCGAGACGTAACGCAGCAATTAATACTCCTTCTAGCTGTTTCTGGCTGTTGTAAACTGGTTGCAGGGCGCTGAGAATCAAGGTGGGTTCTAGGAAGGATATATAGACTGAGCTCCAAGTTGGTTTGGCTTCTAAAGCTGCATAGGCGTAGGAAGGGTGCTGCCGGATGTCGAAGTTTTTAACGGCGGCGGCTACTGTAGTGCGATCGCCCGTATCATTAGTATTGTAAGAATAAAAATCAAAATTTGTCGATGGGCCCGATGCGTTAATCAATAAAGTGCCGTTAGACATCTTTTCGCCAGTGCGATATTCTCCATCTTGATTAGCGATCGACGTAAAATTGATATAAGGATATAATTGCACTTGTCGCCACAGATACTTTTCCCAAGCGGACAAGTCTTTCATGTTTACAAAACCCAGTTTCACCGCATCCAGCTTGCTTTGATTGATTTGGTGCGGAGTTTGCAGATAAGTTCTCAAATTTTGCTCAATGCGATTGCTCACCTCCCCCATCAATTGATCCGCCAGGTCATTCACTGCTCTTTGAGAGTTCCTAAATGATAAATATCCTACAATACCCACCGCTGCAAATACTTGCAAGACAAACGGAACTATGAGTACGGTTTGCAGCGTTGCTTTTCTTGAAAGTTTTCCCACTAAGTGCTTGAGAGAAGGAGTGGACATAACATTAGTTTAGGTTGAAAAACCCAGTTAATACTTGGAGCGAGTCCTTACCGCTGGTAAGCATTATAAACCATTTTGTACTTAAACACAACTTACACAAGGAAGAGCCGATCTCGTTTCTACAATATTTCATCTTATACCAAATTATTAAAAGTCAAAGCGAACCGTAGAGACACGGGATTCCCGTGTGCTACTCTCCGCGCCAGACAAGGCATTTCTTTGTCCCTACCGATGTTGACATACAATATATCTGTATCACTACTTTTCATCCAAAGCTTCTATCCCCCACTATCCTTCAGGCACTCCAGACATTCCATTCTTTAGAGAGCGCTGAGAGTAAATTGCTGCTAACTTATCTTGAGGCTTTCTTTCGCAAATCTTATTGAATAATTTTTGCGTCTCAGGAAAATTTTTCTAGAAATAAAGCTCCAGACATTTTTGAAATTCAGCAGCATTTGCCTGTTTTAGTTGAATCCTTTGTTCTGTTTCTGCATCATACAGAATATTCTAGGTTGATGAATTAAACCGCGCTCTCACGGGGTTTCTTTACAGTTCTCCCATTTGGTACTGATTCGGTTGATCGAAACCCGGTTTCTCCATACTAAATCTACATAGAATATGCTGTAAAATATTGAACAAGTAAGTTTTGCCGACGGGAAATATTGCAGATGTTTTTTACAAAATTTATATGATTTGTGCTTACTTCCTGCGGTTAAAAAAGGTCGAATTAAAAATAAAAATTTAGCGGGCTGTCCCTGAAATTAGCCACAAAATTAAGCTATATTATAGCAGATTTCAGGAAAGTGAGATTTGCTATGGCTGACTCTATTGCTCGTCGCTTGGAACAATACACGGTAAAACGATCGCACGAAGTTTTAATCGTTAAGGCCGAAATTGACGGCGAATTCGATGAAATTGCTATTTTTAAAGGCTTTTCTAGCTCCCTGACGCGATCGACCGCTTTCGATCCAGATGTTCCTGTTTTGCCGGAGGAAGCAAAAATTGTCAGTGTCGATCGCGTGGAGAGTCCCTACAATCCAAATAACCCCCGCTATCTTCAGCAGGGGTTATCTTGGGAAACAATGCAATCTCTATTGTCCGAGGCGGGAGTTTAGCGAAACATTAGGGACACAACGCGAGAAAAACAGTAGGGACACAACATTGTTGTGTCCCTACTACAAAAGCACTATGTCCTTAACCTTAGAGCTAGAGCGTGCCGCCAGCAGCTTGGAAACGAGCTCTCGCGCGTTTGATTGCTTGCTTAGCTTGAATTTGCTCTTGCAAAGTGCCGCTAGTAGCCTTTTCCAAACGAGCTTCTGCCTCGGTGTAAGCAGTACGAGCAGCTTCTTTATCAATGGTTTCGCCTTTTTCAGCGCCGTTGACAAGAATAGTAACTTTGTTTTCTTGGATTTCTGCAAAGCCACCCATCAGAGCAATAGACACCCATTCCTTGCCGGGACGGACGCGCATCACTCCGGTATCCAAAGCTGTCAACATTGGAGCGTGACCGCTTAAAATACCCAGTTGGCCTGTGGTGCTCGGCAGAATTACTTCTTCAGCATTAGAATCCCAAACAGTTTTGTCTGGGGCCACTACGCGCACAGTTAATGTCATAAATTGTCCTTAGTCATTAGTCATTAGTCAGCAGTCAGCAGTCAGCAGTCATTAGTAATTAGTCATTAGTCAGCCGTCGGCTATCATCAGTCACTTAGTTGTTAACTGTTAACTTTTAACTGTTAACAACTAATGACCAATGACTAATGACTAATGACTAATGACTAAAATTACTTGGCGTCAGCTTTCATTTTTTCAGCTTTGGCGATCGCCTCGTTGATATCGCCCACCAAATAGAAAGCTTGTTCCGGTAAATCATCAAGTTCACCAGCCAAAATCATCTGGAAGCCCTTAATGGTGTCTGCCAGCTTGACGTACTTGCCGGGGGAACCGGTGAACACTTCAGCCACAAAGAACGGTTGAGACAAGAACCGTTCAATTTTGCGAGCGCGAGAAACGGTCAAGCGGTCATCTTCAGACAGCTCATCCAAGCCCAAAATTGCAATAATGTCTTGCAATTCCTTGTAGCGTTGCAGAGTTGACTGCACCTGACGAGCAACACCATAGTGCTCTTCGCCGACAACGCTAACTTGCAACATCGTAGACGTAGAATCCAGCGGGTCAACAGCAGGATAAATCCCCTTCGCAGCCAAACCGCGAGACAACACAGTTGTAGCGTCCAAGTGAGCAAAAGTCGTAGCCGGTGCGGGGTCAGTCAAGTCATCCGCAGGTACGTACACAGCTTGAACCGAAGTAATCGAACCTTCGGTAGTCGAAGTAATCCGTTCTTGCAAGTCGCCCATGTCTGTACCGAGAGTCGGCTGATATCCCACAGCCGAAGGCATCCGACCCAACAAAGCCGATACCTCAGAACCCGCTTGCACAAACCGGAAGATATTGTCAATGAACAGCAGCACGTCTTGCTTGCTGACATCACGGAAGTATTCGGCCATCGCCAGAGCCGACAGGCCCACGCGCATCCGAGCACCAGGCGGCTCGTTCATTTGACCGTAAACCAGAGCAATTTTTGATTTGCTGCGGTCTTCTTCGTTAATAACCCCCGACTCGATCATTTCTTTGTAGAGGTCATTACCTTCGCGGGTGCGCTCGCCCACACCACCGAACACGGACACGCCGCCGTGAGCCTTGGCGATGTTGTTCACGAGTTCCATCATAATCACCGTTTTGCCGACGCCTGCGCCGCCGAACAAACCGATTTTGCCGCCGCGACGGTAGGGGGCCAGCAGGTCAATCACCTTGATCCCCGTTTCAAACACCGAAGGCTTGGTTTCCAGTTCGGTGAAAGCCGGCGGGTTGCGGTGGATGGGCATACTTTCGGAAGTATTGACCGGGCCGAGGTTGTCTACGGGTTGGCCGATGACGTTAAAAATCCGGCCGAGAGTTGGGATTCCGACGGGAACTTGGATCGATGCCCCGGTATCTACTACTTCCATGCCACGCACCAAGCCGTCGGTGGTACTCATGGAAACTGCACGCACTTGGCTGTCTCCGAGCAGTTGCTGAACTTCGCAGGTAACGGCAATGTCTTGACCTGCTTCGTTTTTGCCGGAAATCGTGAGAGCGTTATAGATTTGGGGCAGTTTGCCGCCTGGGAATTTTACGTCTACAACCGGCCCAATGATTTGGGTGATGTAGCCTACGTTCGTTTTTGTTGCGGTGGATACCATGAATAGTGCCTTTGTTAGGATGCTATTTTTCCCGTTATGGAAAAAGTCTTAACATTTAGAAATGCTATTCCTCAGATTACCACTGAACAGACGCACTATTTAGATTTGTATGGGGCTCGTTAAGAGTCATTTTTAGGGTTCCTGCCCTCGCTTTTTTTTTCTGCGAGTCGCAGCCAAAGCCCCGATACCCAGCATAGTCCCGAATACTGTGACTGGTTCGGGGACTGGTTCGGGGACTGGTTCGGGGACTGGTCCGGGGACTGGTTCGGGGACTGACTGAGCCGACACGGTGAAGTCTTTGAAGTCAAGCCCGGTTCCTGGTTTGGCATCGTGCAAATCGTCGAAGGAGATTTGTGTGCCATTAGCCAGTTGGGCCATTGTGAGGGATGAAAATTGCTCTGGGCCTTTACCGCCGTTGATGTTTGTAAATGAGTCGCTGGAGTTGGGGTTGAGCATAAAGTTACCAAACACAGCAAGCTGACATCCGGCCACCCCACATTCATCTCTTCGGAACTGGGTGTCGGGGGTCCACCATAGGGTGCTGTTCATGAAGGTGCTTGACGAGACGTATTGCTCGCGAGAGTTGCCACTACCCGTGTCGCTCCACAGCAGCAGGGCATAAGTTTGATTCTTCAAAAATCTGAAGGTTTGGGTGATGGAGCCGTTTTCGGAGGTGACTGCGTTGCCGAAGGTTCCTTCCCAGTTGTTGGCAGAGCCGTTATCTGAAGCTTTAGTCTCGTAAAACAGTCTAGCGATGTTGGTGTAGCCATTGTTTTCTGGCTCAGCTTGGGCAACCCACAAGTTTGACTGGTAAGGGCTGCGAGATCGGTCGAATGAAAAGTTTATATTGGTATCTTGATCGAACTGGATGCCGGCAGTGCCAAACGTGAAAGCTCGGACGGGCGTGCAGATGCTGAGCAACATTGTGGTTGCCAAGCTGGCGACTGTAAAAGATGTTTTTTTGACTAGCGTTAAGGTAGTCATAACCCTGATTCCTCCAGTATTGTTAGGTAGTAAGGCGGAAAATGCCCTAAATGCCATGTTGCCGTGACGCGAATAGACGATCGCGAGCCTGCTATATTTAGGGCGATCGTCAAACCTAAAGAAGAGGCTCCACACCAGTGAATATACATACAGATGTCACTTAAGGGTGTTTTGGAGTAAATGAGTGCTTCTTCTAAGAGTTTTCACTGACACCAGACTGGCATAGTTTAATCTGTCAGAGCAAGATTTTCATCCTGCGTAGACTTCCAACCTACTACATTTACTTGGTTTCGGTAACGCTCTCAAGTTGAGTGTAAGACTTGCAAATATTGGCTTTCATCAAAAATACATAAAATTTTTGCTCGCGGTTTATAAAGTTTTAGTAAAGTTAATCCATAAAATATAAAGTTTTTGAGAGAAACTCGGCTGTTCGGTTAGTTGCTCCTCAAAGCGCGCTGCAAGCTGCTCGCCGGATGCAAAAATAAGCGGCAGCGGCCGCGAGTAGGAATTTGAGCGAGTTTTTTGCCAATCTAAGCAAGCTGTATAATAGGCGAGTGCTACTTACGTAGTCTTGACTAAAATTCAGACTTTTTTAAACCCATAAACCTCGCGTTCTGTGCCATATTTTCACCAACAGTCCCGGACGCTTTAACCCGGTTTTTTAAGGTAATTGGGTCAGGGAAGCAGTGAAAGTCAAAAAAAGAAACCAAGTTTCATTTCCCGCGCCTGATTCCTAGTAAAAAAACTGTTTTTACGTAAAGCATAGTAATTAAAAACATACATTTCATTTTTTTATTCCTAATTATTCGATCGCCAAAAATAGGCTGCTCCTATTGACATGAGAAATTTTGAGGAGTAAAAATAGTAGAAATAAATACGATCGCACTTTAAACACAATCTTCAGGGTAAGAGAATCTCAATCAAGCTTTACACAAGGAGTTGAGAAAAGTCATCATATAATCAGGGCCAACACATTTCAATTAATGTGACAAAAGCGTGAATTTGTAAATTACTAAACAACTAAAAAAACCTTCTTGAAATTCTTAATTTTCACCCGAATTGAGCAGATGAAATCAGAACCTTAAGATTTGCTGTTAGCTCATGAAAAATTTTATCCCCTTTTTTGCCTAAAAATAATTGATGAGATGAAGACTAGGCAGTAACTATATGTAGCACTTTTTGCTGGTCATTGCGGTCATAAGATTGTTTCATTGTTTTGCCATCAATGGCAATCACTTCTAGTTAGACTTCCCGGACTATCGCATTTACCTAACTCAAAAAACATTTTTGAAACTGCGGCGGTTCAATTCTGGCAAATAAGGAGACTAAACTTGTCATGAGATGATACCATTCGGTAATTATATAAAGCTTTTCAACCATTCATATTTGGCATTACCATAAGCTTATATTCCTGCCCATCAGTCGACACCGCTGATGACAGCTAAAATCGCAATAGATCTAATATCTTTGAGCAAATGTTATTGACTTCTTTCTATTCTTGGGTTCTTCAACTTGGCAAAATCTTCTAAAAAACTGGCATTTAAAATATTCAGGTAAGCCAATGAATCTATTTGTTTTTGTCGGGAATTTACAGCTTTACTAAAACCTCTGGCCCTTGATAGCACCAATAAACTACAATAAACTACATTAAAATTTACTCGGATTTAATTGTAACATATGTTGGGTTAAAGTTAAGATGCGTTTACCCTGCGGAGGGGGGTAGGATAGTCTTCTTTGAGGAATTTAAAGATGACGGCTTAGTTGTGCTGTTGGCGGATGCCTCGATAAACGGTGGAGTTGATACTTTCGTAGATTTGAGTGAGAATCTCGTAGCCATTAATCTCGATCATTTTCAGGTTTCAATGATAGAAGAAAATGTTATTAAAGATAGTCAGCAATCATGAGGGGCGAGCGCACTGATCTATTATAGTAGCTGAGGATGCTTTGATACCCATGCTAAATGTGAAATCTTCACATTAATATACTGGCGCACATCATCTATCACAGATTACCTCATGGCAATAGCAGGTAACTTTCATTACCTGCTAATTTACAACGAGAAAAACAAAAGTTTTCTCATCCTTATTGGTGGAGTATTTTTACGGTGAGATTTTTTTTGTAAGTCCCATATTTTAAGCAGCAAATCTGTTCATTGAACAATCATCTCTAACCCGCAGATGCTCTATCTAGGGTTGACTTGTCTCGGATTTGGTGCAGCAGTTCCGTAATTGACTCGACAGCCGATATTGAACAAACTCGAACTGCACTCAAGAGGGACAATCTGCTGATCGAGGAGGGCGCTGCAACTGACATACTCGTCATTATTAGTATCTCTTACCATACATTCGATCGGGTTAGCTCCCGATCGCGCCGACCAACTCTTCATACCTACCACTGCAATCATATGCTGCCAGTAGAAAGCAAATAGCAAAACTCCCAAAAGTACAGCAACGGCTAATCCTGCTTTCAACTTCCAACTATTTAGGACGTTTCCCAAACTATTTTTCACGTTTTCCACTCCAGAAATGGAGCTTTCGGTAGTTATTTCTGGAGTTGTCAAGTTTGTTTGTGTTTGTTCTGCTGGAATTTCAGACATAATGTATCTCCTATGATTGCTGGGATTTGGCTAAGCGGGCAGTTGCGATCGCTATTGCAAACTTTATCAAATTTTAGCAAAACTAGCCAGTACCGACAACCGATGCGGGCAGCACCGCCGGGGAAGTAGGTATATTGACCAAGTGCGAGCGCAATTTCTATGCCTTTTGAGGTATTGCCCAATTCGCGAGGGGCTATTTTCCACCTAGGGAAATAGAATGGTTGGCGATGTTCTCGGAAAACGGCTCAAGTGAATCAGCTTTTTTACGAACCGCAGAGGGCGCAGAGGGCGCAGAGAAAGAAAAAAGAGAGATATATTGACTTTCACCAATCATTTATGGTCTCGATAGCAGTTCTAATAACTCCGATTCCGAAAGTAGTTTTATCCCCAAAGATTGAGCCTTTTCTAACTTAGAACCTGCATCTTCTCCCACAACCACATAATCAGTTTTAGCACTCACAGAACTTGTGACTTTACCTCCTGCTTTTTGAATCAAATCTTTAGCTTCATCTCTTTTCAAAGTGGGCAAAGTTCCGGTAAGCACAAAGCTTTTGCCTGCAAGTTGTAAATTTGTGCTGGCTAAATTGGGATTTTTTACTTCTGACTGCAATTGCAATCCCGCAGTTTTCAACCGTGCAATTAAACTTTGATTAGCCGGCACTCGAAACCACTGATAAACAGCTTGAGCAATTTCCGGCCCGATGCCGTAAACGCCCTCAATCGAGGCCGCCGATACTCCTGCTAACTCTTCCACATTTGCAAACCTTTCTGTTAGCAATTGAGCATTCACGCTGCCGACGTGGCGGATGCCCAAGCCGTAAAGTACGCGCGAATAAGGTTGATTTTTCGATTGGGCGATCGCACTTACCAACTTTTCTGCTAACTTCTTGCCCATCCGTTCCAAACTCATCAATCTTTCCGCAGTCAAATCGTACAAATCCGCCGCAGAATGCACCAGATTGCTATCAACCATCTGCTGCACCAACTTTTCGCCAACACCGTTAATATCCAGAGCATCCCGGCTGCAAAAATGAATCAGCGAACCCCTCAAAATTGCCGGACAAGATGTATTGATGCAGCGAGTAACGGCCTCCCCCTTTTCCCGAACCACAGGCTGTTCGCATTCGGGACAGCAACTAGGCATTTGGAAAAGTTGAGCATTTTGGGGACGCAATTCCGGTAAAACTCGCACAACTTCTGGTATAATTTCCCCAGCTTTTCTGACAATCACAGTATCGCCAATATGGAGATTTAGGTCGGAAAGTCGATCGCTATTATGGAGAGAAGCCCGCGAAACCGTCGTTCCCGCCAACTGTACTGGTTTGAGTTCCGCTACAGGAGTCAGAGCCCCGGTTCTGCCTACTTGTACGGTGACAGATTCTACTATTGTAGGCACTTCGGCCGCGGGATACTTCAGGGCGATCGCCCAACGCGGAAACCTCTGAGTAAAACCCAATTGTTTTTGCAGCCCAACCGAATTAATCTTAACAACAACCCCATCCGTCATGTAAGGCAAATTCCGTCGCTCAGTATCCCAATATTCGTAATACTCGCGAACCTCATCCAAAGAATAGCAAATTTTGCGATTGGGATTCACCTTAAACCCCATTCTTCGCAACAATTCCAACGAATCCCACTGCGTATTACCCTCGTTACCCTGATCTAAATGCAGAGTATAAGCAAAGAAATCCAACCGTCGCTTATCCACAATTTTAGAATCCAACTGCCGCAGCGTACCCGCCGCAGCATTGCGAGGATTAGCAAACAATTGTTCCCCCGCTTTTTCCCGTTCCCGATTAATTTCCTCAAACACAGCTAAAGACAAAAAAGCCTCTCCCCGCACTTCCACAACAGGCGGCGGATTATCTAAATTGAGCTTTAAAGGAATCGAGCGAATAGTCTTGACATTTTGAGTAATTTCCTCTCCCGCAATGCCGTCTCCCCGCGTCGCACCGCGAACTAAAACCCCATTTTCATAGGTTAACGCTAAAGCAGAACCGTCAATTTTTAACTCGCAAACATAGGAACCCCCCCCCAGCCCCCCCTTGCTAAGGGGGGGAGTAATTTCCCTATTTTCCTGATTGCTAATGGAAGATGTTATTCCCTCTTGTCCCCCCCCTTGATAAGGGGGGGTTAGGGGGGGTGCATTTCCCTCTTGACCGGGGGTTAGAAGAGGTGCATTGCCATCAAGTCCCCCCCCTTGATAAGGGGGGGTTAGGGGGGGTGCATTTCCCTCTTGACCGGGGGTTAGGGGAGGTGCTACCCTTTGCCAGCGTTCCTGCCATTTAGCAAATTCCTCAAAATTAAAAGCATTTTCCAAACTGTAGAGAGGAATATTGTGTTTGACGCTAAAAAATTGAGTAGCAGGCTGTTCTCCCACCCGCTGAGTCGGACTTTCGGCAGTAATTAATTCCGGATAATCTGATTCTAATTCTTGCAACTGGCGATAAAGTCGATCGTACACCTCATCAGGAATAATCGGCGCATCGAGAACATAATAAGCATAGCTAGCTTCCTGTAGCTGCTGCCTCAACTGTTGAATTTGCTGCTGAATTTCTGCTGCCATATCAATTTAAGGTTTTCGATTTTCTATGTTAAATTTTTGATGATAACTCTTGATTTTAGCTCAAAAAAAAGGAGCAAGCAACCTATCTGCCGCTAGAGCAATTTTAGATTTGAGATAATTAATCTAAATTTGAGCTAAAAACCAATCTCCAGCAACTAAAAAATCAAAACTTATCCTGATTATCACGCTGCCAAAAAACGGATACTTAATTTCCGACTGGCAACGCCTGTCGGCCTAAAATTTCGACTCTTGTTTAACATCCCAGATTCATCTATGGATTAAATTTCAAATCCTTCGACTGATTGAAAGCAGAACGTTGCGCCAAACATATCACACAGAATTATCAATTTTAAAATCCACTGACTCGCCTTTATAGATGCCCCATTCTGGGCGTAAATAATCACAAATTTAAGTCTGGAAACTCGGTAAATTTCTTGTTTTCCCCGGACAGGGAATGCTGAATATTCGCACCATCTTTTTCGCCGTTAAAGTTGCTATTGGCGCGGGATTTGGTGAATTCTTGAGCGTTCGGTTTGGTGAAAGCGAGCGGTTCAGCGTGTTCTACCTGAAATACGTTGGCGTAAAGGTTGGCAATAATTTGTTTGCCTCCCTGGGTCAATTCCAAGTAGTTCAAAGCTGCTGGAATGTATGGAAAAACTCCATTCCAATAAAACTTGGCGTAATTTTGCCGCAAATCTCCCGGAGACTTGTAGCCCAAGATTTTATTAGTGCCGACTTCCTCAAATTCGTAGAACAGAGCACTTATTTTTCGTAGGTAATTTGGGTCGCTCAACTGACCGATCAAATCGGCTGCCCTAGCGAGTCCAGAATAATTATTTCGGTCTTGATGAGTTTCGCTAGCAGGAACTGGGAAGCGCGTCAATTCAATATTGCGCTTGATTTGTTCGGCATCAATTAATGTGTGGCCGCCGAAGCGTTCGTCAATTACGAGTTTGCCTCGATCGACATGATAAGGAGTTAAACTGGCTGAAGTTGCGCCGATCGGCACAGAAACCATGCCCCCGTCAATACCCGTAGCATATAGTCCCACAGCTTCTTGGTCTTGGCGGCAAACACCTTTGACGTAGCCGATATCGTGACACAGCAGCGAGATTAGGTAGTGCAGCCAATCTTCCGGCGACACTCCGCCTTCGCGAATATGCTTGCCCCGGAGAATCTCTTGTCCCACCAAAGCCACGAGCATTGTGTGTTCCACATTGTGGTAGAGAGCATCGCAGTTAGCGATATTTTCCAGAGCCATAGTCCCTGCCCAGGCGATAATTTCAGGGTAGTCAGGCTTGTACTTGCCGTAGGTGCGACGGTAGCCGGCCTGCAGCTCTTGCACAAAAGCGTCAATCAGGATAGCAGTTGCATTGAACATCATAAATTCTCCCACTCAGGCTGTAGTTACAAACTTGATCGAAAATATCTTGCATAGCTGAAAAAATAATCAATGGGCATTCCAATAGGTTTGACCCCTCGGTGTTGAATTTTAAATTTCAGCTAGTCTTGTCAGGTCAGAAAATTGCTTTTTTGGCTATGCTTCCCAAGATAACCTAATTTCCGAAGCATCCGAAGCAACAGATCGATTTTGTGGCATTAAATTTTGACGAAACAATTTACATCGTTTCACCGACTAATTATTAGAAGTCCTAGGTGTGAAAGTTATGAACTGTCTGTTTTCGAGCCTCTCCACTGCTGCCCTTCGCACTCGGCGGTCGATCGCCCAAAAATACCTAGGATTGTTTGCATTCACTGCTGTTTGCACTGCCGCACCGGCAATGGGTGCCGAGCGAATTTACGTAACTTACGGGCCGCTAGAAGAATCAGTTCCCATCGAATCTCTGGCACTTTTCGCCAAAGAAGGCAAAATAGACTCAAACTTGGACGGCTTCGCTCAGTACGTCAAAGAATCTCAGCTAGCTGAGATTCGCACCGCCCTGCAAGCAAAAGCTGAAATCAGCCAGGTGACGATCGCCCAATTCCTTTACACGCCTCAAGGAGAAGTGCTGCTGAGACGCTTGGGCCGAGTAATTCAAACCAAAGCTCGGCAGCCTGGATTTTATGCCATCCGAGCCGCCCTGATTTTAGCAGCCTCAGATCCAGAAGGCCTGACAATTCTCAACGTGCTGCGGAAATTCCCCACCTATGGCATCAGGATTGACATCGCCCGCGCCTTGGGTATCGCCAACGAGCTGACATCGCTGATCAACCGTTCCAATCAGACGATCGCCGGAGTAGCTCAATTGTCCGAAGCACAAGCAGCCTCAGAACCCGCCATACCGCCAGCCGAAATGCTGCAGCCCCAGCTACCGGGCCCCTATACTTGGAAAAAATCATCGGTAACTGTGACGAGTCCAAATCGCCCTCGCACGTTTGATATGGACATTTACCTGCCACAAGGCAGTCCGCAACCGGCCCCAGTAGTAGTAATTTCCCACGGTTTAGGTTCCGATCGCCTTTCCTTCGAGTATTTAGCCAAACATCTAGCCTCCTACGGCTTTGCGGTCGCCGTCCCCGAACACCCCGGCAGCAACGCCCAACAAATCCAAAACTTAGTAACAGGCAGAGCGAATGAAGTAGCAGAACCAGCAGAATTTATCAACCGCCCCCTCGACATCAAAGACTTGCTCGATTATTTAACCCAACTTTCTACCACCAATCCTGCCTATCAAGGGCAGCTCGACTTGCAGCGGGTCGGTGTCATCGGCCAGTCTTTCGGGGGCTATACGGCTTTAGCATTAGCCGGGGCGGGGATTAATTTTGCACAGCTAGACAAAGATTGCGGAGTCGAAAACGATAGTTGGAACCTCTCCCTACTGTTGCAGTGCCGCGCCCGCGGCCTAGAGCGCAACCAGTACAATTTCGACGACCCGCGCATCAAAGCTGTGATCGCCGTTAACCCGATCGTTAGCAGCATTCTTGGAGAAACAAACCTCAGCAAAATCCAAATCCCAGTCATGCTAATCGCAGGCAGCGCCGATACCGTCGCCCCCGCTTTGCTCGAACAAATTCAACCGTTCACATGGCTGACATCGCCCAACAAATATCTGGTGCTGATGAACAACGGGACTCACTTCTCAACGATCGAGGATTCCCCTCAAAGCCTCTTTCTGCCACCACCAGAGGTCATTGGGCCGGAACCTGTTTTAGCCCGCCGCTACCTCAGCGGACTCAGCCTAGCTTTCATGGAAAGCTATTTGAACAACAAATCCAATTTCCGCCCGTATTTGGAGCCATCCTACGCTTTAAGCATCTCCAGAGACACCCTCGGACTGAGAATTTTGCGATCGCTCACGCCACAGCAACTCCAGCAGTTCAGGATTTCTCCACCTGCTCGCATCCCTGCCTCTCCACCTGTCCTCGCTCCTGTTCCTCTACCTTCTCCGCCTCCGAGCGCTCCCGTTCGTTAGGGTTGAGGTGCGCCGCGTGTGCACGCTATCTTCATCTTTTCGCGCGGGGGCAATGGCGTCGGGCCCCGCCAGCTACGCCCCTGTCTCTCCTTACATCAGCTTTCCTAATCACAGTCATCAGTTTAACTGTCGTCAAACCCCTTTACAAACCTTAACAACACCGTTAATAATATAAACATCATCCGAACATTGACAACCAAATACAGCAATCATAAAACAATGACAACAACCTTACAGCAGCGCGAAAGCGCCAACGTCTGGGAACGCTTTTGTGAGTGGGTAACATCAACCGACAACCGGATTTACATCGGTTGGTTCGGAGTCTTGATGATTCCTACCTTGCTCAGCGCCACCATCTGCTACATCATCGCCTTCATCGCTGCTCCTCCAGTGGACATCGACGGCATCCGCGAACCAGTAGCAGGTTCCTTAATGTACGGTAACAACATCATCACAGGTGCTGTTGTTCCCTCATCCAACGCCATTGGTCTTCACTTCTACCCAATCTGGGAAGCAGCTTCCTTAGACGAGTGGTTGTACAACGGCGGCCCTTACCAATT
>NZ_JAUPTE010000054.1:0-43113 GCF_036701705.1 Microcoleus sp. w1-18aA5
GAGTTGGTTCTGGAATCGGAATCAGAGTTGGTTCTGGAATCGGAATCAGAGTTGGTTCTGGAATCGGAATCAGAGTTGGTTCTGGAATCGGAATCAGAGTTTGGGTTGGGGTTGGTTCTGGTAGAGCAGCATTCAAGATAAGAATGTAATCACCGAAAGTAGCTATAGTTTCTTGGGGACTCTCTTCCAGGAAAGGAGAATAAGGCTCGTTGCCACTAGCACTGACACTAATATAATAAGTATCAGTATATGGGGCACTAAACGAAATAAATTGTTCATCAAAGTATGTTGAGCTATCGCTAAAGGCAAGCTTTAATCCCTGTGAATCATAAATCCAGACTGAGGCATTCAAAAGTGAATTAATTTCATTCGTTACTAATTTGACGTTAAGAATGTCATCTTGGTTGAGTTGAATTTTATAAAAATCAACATCATGTTCTGGTAATTTACTTGGGTTATTGCCAATTTTACCAGCAATCTTAACACCACCTTTACTGAGCTCAATTAAATCTGTGTCCAAAGCTGTAGCAATTGTTTCACCTTCCTTATCGATATTTGTAACTGAAATTTCTGCTTTTTCAATTTCTTTACTGAAGGCTTTATTATCACCATCGCTGCTAATGTCAATTAATTGCCCAGCAGTACCAATTGTTTTATCCCAAGCACGAAAGCTGAGTGAGGCAGCCCCGACAAATTCAGGATTAGGAATAAACCGTATTTTACTATCGGAAGCTAATAATAAAGCTGTACTTGTAGAAATAGATGCTATGTCTTGCCAAGTATCACCATAGTCAAGTGAGTATTGCCATCTTCCATTGCTACTGTCTGCAGAAACAATAGCGATCGCTTTTTGGGGATTACCATCATCATCGATGATTGCATTGTCCGGAAGTATTTCAGCAATAGTATTTCCTAGTGGACTGATATTAGTGTTACTAATCGCATTAAGCTGACCAACTGGAGACTGAGACTGTAGAAAACGGGGATCTGCGTTAGTAATGTGGAATTCTACAGTTTCAGTATTAAAGCTAAATGGAGTTTGACCATCATTTTTGGTGACATCAGCAGTTAATCCAGCAGTACCACTACTACCATCCCAAGCCTTAAAGCTAAAACTTGATCGACCAACAAAGTTTAAGTTGGGAACAAAACGAATTTTATGACTGCTATCTAATAATAAAGCTTTTGTCTGGCTTACAGTACCAATGTTGCTCCACCCTTCTCCATCACTGAGCGAGTATTGCCATATTCCATTACTATTGTCTACCTGAGTAACTGCAATAGATTTGGTTGTTGCATCCTCATCATAGAAAATGTTAGGTAATAAGTCCGCTATGGTTTCACTACTATCATTAGAATTGTTGTGACTAATAGTTCGGAGAATGAGTGGCTCTTCTGAATATGATGCTATATAAGGTGCAGTATTGGTGGTTGTAATAGTTGCAGTACGAGTTTCTGAGCTAAATGGAGTTGTGCCATCATTTGCAGTTGCATCAAGGGTTTCTCCTGCGTTCCCATTTGTTTGATCCCAAGCTCGAAAAGTAAATGAGGAGTTTCCGATATAACCCTCATTTGGAACAAAGCGGATTTTGTAATCGGGGTTAAGAAGACGGGCAGCATTTTCAGTAACATTGCCGAAATCTATCCAATTATCAATTGTAGATGAAAATTGCCATTTTCCATTACTGTTATCTACTGATGTAACAGCAATAGCTTTTACAGCTTTATCAGGGGTGAGATATTCTACTTGATCCGCACTATTAATAAAGTTATAGGTTCCATCCTGAATTGCACCAGACGGAACTAAAGAGTCAACAGAAATGCCTGACGCATTAGTATTTTTATAGCTAATACTAGGCATCTCTGGGGAATAACTAGCGGTAAAAACTGGGGCAGAATTGGTAATATCAACAGTCGCTATACTTTCAATAGCACTGTAGGGGGTTTCTCCTCCATTTTGAGTAATAGAATTAGTAAACAAAGCTCCCCTTCTATCATCTCGATTTTCCTGATTTGTTTGATCCCAAAGTCGAAATTTGAAACTAGAAGAACCAACATAGCCCATATCTGGCGTGAAACGTAGCAGAATATCTGGACCAAGTAGGAGAGTAGAATTATCACCATCTAACTTATCAATGCTTTGCCAAGTTTGCCCATCATTGCTTGAAAACTGCCAAGTTCCGTTGGTTTGATCAACCTCCGTGATCGCAAGGCCTAAGATGTCATTATCTAAATCTCCCATTAAAGGGGGACGATCTAAATTAGACAGACTATTAGCACTAATTAATGAAGCAATTGAATAGGTGGGTAGTGGCTTTGAGTCAAGATAAATCGTATTACTTTGGTTATTGTTAAGAAAAATTAAATCTTTTGAGTTGACTAAAGTTGGTGCCTGGTTAATAGACTTAAGACCTGTACCCCAAACATAGTCTCCAGGTGCAGCAAAAACATTGTCAGGATTGTCAAACTTAGTGGCTCGACCTACTAAAGCCATTCCTAACTTGTTGCTAGGGTCGAATAGTAATTCATTAGGAAAATAATTGAAACCATTTGTAGCTGCACCTTGACCATTGGCTTTATGCCAAATAGCTGGAGCAACATCAAAGTTAAACTCTGGAGCGTTGTTGAGAGATTTTCCATACTTAGTAACCCAAGCAGTGCTGCCAACCTCAGAGGCAACTGTTTTGCCTAAAACATAGACATTCTTATTTTCATCAACTGACAGTCCTGTAACTGACTGCTCAGTCTTAAAAATTTTTGAAGACCATACTCCTAGCTGCTGTGGATTGTAAGCAATAGCAGCAGAGTTTGTTGTGATATACGTTATGCCATTAGCAGTTTCTAAATCAGTGACAATGTCATAGTTATTAATAGGAGCAGTTTTACCATCGACAATATCATAGTAATCTATGTTGGCTGGTGGTTCATATTGATTTGAACTTGATAGTTCAACGTTCGCTACCCAGATAGACTTTGTAGTGTTTGCACGATTACGTAGGACATCATATCCACCAACATCTATACCAAGCTGTCCATCAGTTGTTCTAAAACCAGCAACTGTAAAAGAGCCTGGCTTACTAACTGTAATTTTGTTTAAAACGCTGCTATATCCAATATCAATAGAATTAATGACTTTAAGGTTGCTATCATAAACAACTACTTTGTTATCTGGTATTCCATCATTAGAAATAGCGTTATTTATATTAAAAAGAGCATAAAGATTTCCATTGATATCCGTATCCATATCAACTGGATAGCGAAGCCCTACTGAAGAATCTGAAACATCGGTGGTGAGAAAGTCTCCAGTTGCGAAGTTATATTTGCCTAGCACACCAAATTCATCAAAAGTATCAGTATTGAAAGCTCTGAAGCTTACATAAACTGTATCAGAGTTTGTTTTCGCCCAAGCTATTTTAGCTCTTGTATCGGATACTGATGATGCTAGAAGAGTCTTTCTGTTAACAACTCCTGTTTTAACATCGACACTTGCCAGCCAGGTATCATTATATCCACCTTCAAATTTTTCTCCTTCTGATAGTATTCCCGTGGTGTTTCCAACTAAAAAAATGTTTTTATCGCCTAGAACAGCATCATGTAAAATCATACCAACATTATCAGGTGTTTTAGCTGGTGCTGAGGGCAATGTTGGATCTAAAAAGGTCGCTGGATAGTTTTTAATTTCCAGGCTCCAGGTGTTAATTGGAGGTTCGAGCAATAAAGAAACTTTAGCCGTTGCTGTTTCAGTACTGAAAGCAGAGTTACCGCCTGTTCTGGTAATGTTTGTGTAAGTTCCTGATTGAGCTTCATCGCTGAGATCCCATGCTCGAAAACTAAATTGAGATTTTTGCCAGCTATTGTCGCCAGGTACCTGAAGTAACTTAATTTTCTCAAGATCTGGATTAAACCGGACGCGATCGCTAGGCTTAAGCAATAAGGCATTACTATCACTGACTACTGCAAAATCCTGCCAAGTTTGTCCGTTATCCAGTGAATATTGCCAGGTGCCAATGCGGTTATTATCAATATCGGTGATTGCAATAGCATCCACAGCGATATCCGCATCGTCCAAACCTCCATCAGGAATGATTTCTGCAATTAAGTTGCCGTTGTTTGCGTTGGGGATAAGATCAACGCCATCTAAATCAAAATTATTGGTTACATTAATTTTTGGTGCAACGTTGAAATATTTGAGTAGAGCATCTCCAGTAATATGCTGATTTACTTTCTCAATGAGATAAAGCGATTCTCTTGTATTCTGATCTCGTAAGAAAAAGTTTTTAAGCGTTAGATCTAACGATGATGAAAAAGTTCCGTCTTGATTTAGATCAATAATTAAATCTTGACCTTGGCGAATAAAGTTTTTAACTGCTGAAGTGTCCAGTCTTGTTGCTAGCTCCTCGCTTAACTCAACAGGAAGTAATACCTGATCATTATCACTAGCAAATCCATCATAATCTTCAATGACCGTTCCCCCTGAAGATACAGAATCAATTATGTAAGTATCATTACCTGATGGATAATAAATGCTGGTATTTGAATAACCTCCATTTAGATAGTCTGCCTCTCCGTCTGCGTAAAGAAAATCATCACTGCCTTCTCCATAGAGAAAATCCTTATTCTCCCCACCATAAAGGGTATCGCTCTCTTCTCCACCATAGAGAGAGTCTATTCCTTGTTTACCATAGAGAAGATCCTCACCTGCATTACCATAAAGTGCATCATCCTGGTTTCCACCTTTTATTAGGTCGTTATTATCTCCACCGTACAGTGAGTCATTGCCCTCGTCTCCGTACAATTCATCATTACCGGCTTGGCCATAAAGGCGATCGTTACCTTCTTCGCCATATACATAATCGTTAGATGTATCGAAACCATCATTACCCGCGATGCCACCATAGAGGAAATCGTCCTTTAAGCCTCCGTATAAATAATCAGTAGCTTGCCCTCCATAAAGATAGTCAGCACCACGTGCACCATACAGAGTATCAACGTCTTCCTCGCCCCATAGCTCATCAGCGTCATCTCCTCCATCAAGCAGATCATTGTTTAGACCACCCTTTAGAACATCGTTCCCTCCGTCTCCATAAAGATTATCTGCACCCTCTCCACCAGAAAGGAAATCTCTATCGGAACTGCCATGAAGGGTATCACTATCATTTTCTCCACTAAGAGTATCTATGCCTATACCACCCTCTAAAACATCATTTCCGATATCACCACCCAAAAGATCATTTCCTGCTTCACCATAGAGAAAATCATTATCTTCTCCACCAGCAAGTTGATCGTCGTCCTCACCCCCATAAAGGGTATCGTTCCCTAATCTACCATTAAGCTTATCTTTATCTGTCTTATCAGGATTATTGCGATCTAGACTACTGCCATCTCCTCCTCGCAAGAGATCATTACCCTTGCCACCATCTATATAATCATCTCCGCTGCCACCGTAAAGACCATCGTTATCAGGTTCATTGGGATCATTCACTATTGCGAAGTAGAAGTCATCCGAATAACCATATAGATCATCACGTCCACTCCCCCCATGAAGCTGATCGTTGCCACTGTCACCAGTCAAATAATCTGAGCCATCACCTGCATTGAGGTAGTCGTTTCCACGACCACCAGATAGCTTATCAACTCCTCCCCCACTACTTAGATTGTCACTCCCACCATTACCCTTGAGGGTATCCTCCCCAGTGCTGCTGACAAAAACATCATCAGCATCTACGCCCTCTAACTTAATTCCCTTGGCCAAGAGTTCTTGTTTAATTAACTCCGACCAATTTTTGGTTTTAAGAAGTTTTAAAGCGTTCTTTGATTGAAATATACGATCTTCAATATCCCCTCTGTTTCTATTAAGGATTTCAAGCTTTTTTTGAGCAGTAGTTGTTTTGTTATTAGTTATATTTAATATCTCAGTGTTGAGTTGAAGTATTTCAGAGTTTCTTCTATCTAGTCCATTTAGAATATTATTGTATTGTTTGAGAACCGAAGTTTCAGTATTAGGATCATAGAGGGTTGGATTATCAACTAAACCTAAACCAAATACATCTTTGGCTTTGTTCAAAAGCTTTCCTGCTGTACTTCTAGAATTGGTGAAGTCAAGTTCAGCTACTGCGTTTTCAAGCTTTTTAAGTTCCTCAGCTACAGCAACCTTAGCCTTTGTTACAGCTTTTCCTACAGGACTATTAGAATTAAATGGATCAAGCTTAGCGAGTGCATCTTCTGCTGCCTTAATTACCTTGCCTGCTGCCCCATTAGGATTAGTAGGATCAAGTTCTGGTAATGCTCGACGTACAGGACTATTAGGGGTAGATGGGTCTAAATTGCGTGCTCCTTTTGCAGCCGCATCTTTAACTGCTTCAGCACCATCTCCAAGCACCTCACCTGCTTTTTCAGCAAGTTCTGCTGGGCTAAGAATTTTGATGTCTAAAGCCTTCTTAATATCATCAATTCCATCTGTGAAAGAATCTTTAATCTTTTCTATGCCCCGCGTTAACTCGGCTACTTTCGAGTCAACGACATCTCCTGAAATTTGTCCAAATTCTATAGGAAAACCCTTAAGATCAGGAGTTTGTGGTGAAAATACATTAGCTCCCAGAATTTTAATGGAGCCACCAACTGTAGGACTGCCAAGCCCAAAATTATAATTAAAAGATTTTAGTCCATCAAATTCATTTAAACTAAGTTTACCATCATTATTTGTATCATTAAGATCTATTCCCAGATTGAGCTTCATACCTGTGAATATATCAATTGATGCAACCGCTAGTTGGAGACCGGCTCCAACAACAGGACCAATGCCAAAATTAAATTCTGGTACATCCTTACCTTTTATAATATTGTCTGTGAAAGAAATTCCTTGCTTTATGTTATTACTCTTAAATCCAGAAGTGTCAAAGCCGAATCCCAAGTTTGTACTTATATCAAATGTTCCACCAATTGAAACTCCTAGAGGCCCAATGACTGGGACAATCTGAGTAATAGTGCCCTGAAGCTTAAACTCAGGAAGTCGATAATTAAAAAGATCTACAGGTTTTCCAAGTAACATATTTAAAACTGTGTCGCTTGGATTTTGTAATAAGGGTATTGACAAGCCTCCCTGCAAAGGTAGAGTGTTGCCAATTAAACTTATGTTAGGCAAGCCGCTTTTTACAAAACTACCATTAGCATCAAAATTTATTGTACCCAGAGGAATTCCAGCTTCAGGATTAATACTGTCTAGAAAATTAAATGTTTCTATTCCTTTAACAATTAATGAAGGATTAAAATCTATATCCTGAGTTTTGGCGACAAAGCCAATAACATCCAAAACAGAAATTTCACCTAGTTTTCCATCATAGCTACTAATAGCTCGAAGACCACCTCCAAGTTGTTCAGATAAGTCACTTAATAGTGGAACAGGCTTTAGGAGGATATCAACTATTGGTTGTATGGGTTTAATGATTTTCCCTAATGTATCTTTGATTTTCCCTAAAAAGCTTTCGGCTCCTAATAAACTCTTAGTGTCGAGAGTGATATCTTGTAGAGCAAATCCTCCTCCAGTAGGCTGAACGAAACCGGAGATACTTGGTAAGAAACCCTTAACATCATCAGGAACCTCTGTTCCTGGACTTAGTGTGAACTTAAATCGATTTGTAAGACTAGCATTTTCAAAACCTATATCAAATGTATCTTTTCCAAGATTCGTTTGGAGAATGCTCTTTATCTTAGCCTCAAGAGCACTAACTTCCATAGCCTGCTCAATTTGAATACGTTGTCCGTCAATTTGAATAAACGCCGTATCATCTTCTACCTGAATACCTTTCAAGTCTTGGGGTGTCAACTTAATTCCCTGGACAACTGCTGAGAAAATTGCCCCTTCATCACCTTGAGCATCAGATGTATTAATTCTGGAATCAAGAAAATGCCCAATCTCTTCTAGAAGCACTCTTGCGATCGCTTCAGAGTTACTGGCATTTGCTTCTAGATAGTTCTGGGAAAGGTAAATCTTATTCGTCTGAGCAGCGTAAGCCCCATTTGCGCCTTGTAGAACATTGCCGCTTTCAATCTGGATTGTGGGCAGTTGGGTAAAAGATCCCTCTGCCCAGGCTTGCCTGAGTGCTTCTGCTTGCTCCTGGTTGAAGCGATCACCAAACGATACTTCAAGCACATTTGAGAACTCGTCACCTTCAGCAAAGGCTCTCAGCCAGTCCTTTGTCAATAGAACAGCCTGGTCTAGTAGTGATGTTGTGGGAACCATAAATTTCTCCTGCTCAAAGATATAGATTTGTGGGGTGAGTTACAACTAACTCGGAAGAGGGCAAATATTTGTAACCATAATTGGTGTTTCGCAGGCTACTGATCGCTCTGGCAAGCTTGCACAGCGATAGGTTCGCTAATTCCGGTTCTCACGTTTTAGAGTTCCAAGTCGTAGCTAGCTTCCCGGTTGAGTGGGCTGCAATAGCTGTGAATGCAAATCAACCGTTGTTCATACATCAAGTTTTTGGCGTTGCTGAATTACAATATGAATCGCTGTGGGACTGGAACATCCTTAAATTTGAGGTAGTGGATCAACAATCTAACTGAATGTTCTAGCATTACTACAGATTTATAATAACAAAGTGTCTTGCGATGAAGCCTTCCCAAATAATGTCGTAGACGTGTGTTTTCTCCTTCCACTCGGATCATATAAGTCTTGCTCACAATCTGATCGCCATCTGGGATGAACATTGGATAGACTGGTCATCCATCCGTAACGTAAAAATAGCACTGCCATGTCTTCACAATTGCCCACAAAGGACGAAATGTTTCAGCACGCACGATCGCCTAAAACCCATGCTAAATTTCCTTCTGGGAAGTGATTAACTGCTGTCTGGAGCCAGATGCAAGTTTTTTAACAGCCGACAAAAGTTTCAAGTTCGTTCCTCAAGTTCACATACTTGCGGTATCACAGTAGGATTATAAGCATCCGGTAGTAGCTCTCCAACAATTTTACCCGTTTGATTATGGTAGTGTGATGCACTCCTTTAACCCTCTCAATAGCTCGCTCATCCCATACCATTGACATACATTTTTAGGCATTCCTGCCTCACATCATCACTATAACTCTATGCTTTGCATATTTGTCAAGAAATTGCCGACCGCAATCGACACAAATATGATGAGTGCTTATCTCTCTGGATTCCATTTTTGCGGATATGATTTGAGCGGCATTCAGGACATTTCATAAAAATTTACCTTATTATCCATCATGCTCTCGTATTGTAATTCAGCAACGCCCCTTTTTTGTGTAATGCTCTCCCCACTCGTTTGGGAAACTAAGTGAATGGGGAACAAGCCCTGCATAGCCTTACTGCCATCCCAGTCCACCAGGCTCTTCCTTACTCAAGGTGTTAAGGGTCAATTGCTCTGGCAAGACCACTAAACATCAGATTCGAGATGCCGATCGTCCAATGGAACTTCAATATTCGCATTTGCGCGTTGCCGTCGATCGCGGAGGCTGTGGCAACCGATGCACGTGCCGCATTTATTCCCAGCCAACAAGTGCCTGGAGACGAACGTACTGGAGATTTGAGAAAAGGATGCGATCGCTCTGGCTAAGCTCCTGAGCGTAGAGAATATAGATGACTTTGCCTGAATATTCAGACATCTAAACATTCAAACATCTAAATATTCAGATGTTTGTGCTGTAAAATCTAGTTGATGAACTCAGCAGGCTTACCTATGATTGTCACAATCGCCTCATTTAAAGGCGGAGTCGGAAAAACTACCACCGCGCTGCACTTAGCTGCTTACTTGCAAACGAAAGCACCCGCGTTGTTGGTAGATGGCGACCTCAACCGCAGTGCCTTAGATTGGGCTGCTCGCGGTTCTCTCCCCTTCAAAGTAGTCGATGAAAAGCAAGGCGTGCGCTATGCCAGGGATTACGAACATATCGTCATCGATACGCCTGCACGACCAACCCCAGAAGACTTAAAAACTCTAGCAGAAGGGTGCGACTTGCTGATACTGCCCAGCTCACCCGATGCTATGGCCCTGAGCGCTATGCTGCAAATGGTCGAGGCTCTCTATTCTCTGGAATCCAATTACCGCATTTTGCTTACGCTCATCCCGCCCGCTCCGAGTAAAGTCGGGGCTGAATCTCGGGCAACCATCGAAAAAGCAGGATTGCCCATTTTCCGGTCTGATATAAGGAGGCTGGCGGTATTTCAAAAAGCTGCCCTCGCCGGGGTTCCCGTAAACGCCATCAAAGACCCTTATGCTAAAGCTGCTTGGGGGTGCTACACCGCTGTTGGAAAGGAAATACTACCATGAGCCGCTTTGATGATTTGCTAAAAGCCAAGAAACTCAAGCCTGGGGAACCCGACGTTTCTCCCAGCACCGCGCTATCCAAAAGCAAAGACCCCAACTTTGTCCGCACTACCGTTTATCTGCCAAAAATTCTGCACCGCCAACTTAAATCCGCAGCAGCGCAGTCCGGCCAGGAAATGAGTGAGCTAGTGGAAAAGTCTGTAGCTAAATACCTCCAGCAGTTCAATCCCGACGATAACATTTAAGCATTTAGATGTTTGAATGTTTACATCTGAGAGTGCGATCAGCCCAGAAAAAGCCCGTAGATCAATCCCTGGAACTGTTTAATCACGACGAACAATACAAACATTTAGATGTTCAAATGCTCAAACATTTGAACATCTAAATAAATCCAAGTACAGACTAGCGTTCGAGTCCAGGCTAGTCAAAGGTTATAGGATTGCAGTCCAAAAATGAAGCTAACAAAAAAGCCCCAAGCATCGCTTGGGGCTAATAGATTATTCTTCGTCGTCGTCCTCATCATCAAGATTAATCATCCCTTCAACCAATTTGCTTCGGTCAAAGCTCCTGAGTTCTTTTTCAACAATGCGCTGGGTCAAATCGAGAGCGGGTTGCATGATTGTAATCTTTTCGCGTAAGTCGTAGAACTTCCTTTTAGTTTCAAGGCTGTGTCCCATTGCTAGAATCGAGCCTTGTTTTTCGGCGTCTGATAGACCAAGCTCTTGACTGTAAGTTTCAAACGAGTGACGCAATTTCTGGGGAGACATACAAATTCCGGCAAATCGCCAAAAAATATGTTTAACTTTTTTTCCAAAACTTGATGAATTCAGAAGTTTGCCATTTTTGTCCTGGAGAAAGAGAAAATTATGTTTCTGCTCTTTAACCAAAATCTTACGCCACTTATTAATCCACATTTCAAGATAGTCATAAAATCGGGTGCCATCTGGGAAAGTTATATTGTTGAGAGGAATGGCAAGTTCTCCGTATGTGTCCATTGTTTTGTAATCTTCAGGCCAGAGATAATACTGAGCCTGATTAGGGTTTTTCATCTTTTCTACTGACACAAATAACCCATCTTGAAATCCGCCCTTGAGCAAACTTTTACCGATTTCTGCCTCATAATATTCCTTGGCTCGTCGCGGAGGACAGGAAACCATCAGAGCAATAATGATAAATCTCTGAAAAGACCTCGCAATCCCTGTATCCATCCGGGGAATCTTGTCGATTTGAGGCCGTCCACCTCTGTAGCGGTTACTTCGTTGATAATGTTTCACCTCAAGAGTTGCTTCAAAGCGAGTTTTTTCTAAAACCTCTATAATTTGAGGATAAGGGACAACTAGAGAGCGCTTCTCACTTGTTGTTTTAGCTTGTTTTCGAGTCTCTCTTTCATGAACTCGACGACGAGCCTTAAGAACATTAATTAACGGAATTTTATCAAAAGTATCTCGACTCTTCAAATCCTCTGAGCTAACCTGACCATAATAAGTGAATTTGGCAAGGTTAATAATGGCGTTGTAGTTCTGGACTACCGACGCATGACTAACATTTCCCCACTCCACATATTTCTCAATTAAGTTCGCAGCTTCTTTACCCAGTTCCTCAGATGTCTCAGTGGCCACTGCTTCTTTGTACATCCTTACCCTGTGAGCTTGCAAATTTCCCTCCTCTAAACACTCGGTAAGCTTGAACTTCATTTGAATAAAAGGCACAACTTTGGCTAGCGTCACCTCTGCCAAAATGAGCTTCTTCTTCCGAAACATCCAGCCAAGTAATCGACAGACGTGTTGTACGTCTGCTTCCAATGTGGCGTGCTTAAGTCTTAGCTTTTTCTCCATGAACTCAGCGAATTCCATAATTTCTCGGTCAAATTCGGGATTGGCTAAATACCAATTTGGCTCCACCTGAGCAAAAGCAACCTGGAGCATGGATAAACCCACCGGAGATAAAACCAATCGCCAATCCAGCCAAATTTTGGCAACTTGCTTTTTAGGAACAGCGACAAAATCTGAGTCCAAATGTCCAAGCAGTACAGTTTCGCTATATTTTCGCAATCCGGCACTAAAATCTTTCATATCCTCCCGCTTTCTACCTCCAGGTGCTTCCTTGAGGCAGTAAATAAGTTCAAGGTTTTCCGGATCTGATTGGAACCACTTTCGCGAAGTGGCAAATTTTAGCATATTATTCAGGTGAAACTTGAGCTGTTTTCGCTTGTTAGCTTCTTTCCAACCTTGCTCGTCAAAGAAATGTTCCGCATTTTGCAACACAATTTTTAAATCGGAAATCGGTCGTTGTTTGAGAAAAGAGAGCGCATTTGCCCTTTCCCCTTCGGTAGCTCGCTCCTTCTGAGGAACTGGCCCGCCTAAATATGGAGCGATTACGCGGGTGATCACCGTGTAGCTCATCGGGATGTAGCTAGGAGACTTAGACTCTAGTTGCCCTAAAAACTTCTGCCAGAACTCGAATAAATTCTGGGGTACCGCTTCTGGTAATTCTTTCTCATCCACAGGAGTGGGAATTGGGTTAGAATTAGTGATAACTCTATGACCCTGATGAGGGAGAATTTTGTAGGATGCGTCTTGACCTGTTGGTAGCTTTTGTTTGTCCATATGAACTCCTTCGTTATGCTGTAAGGTTTGCAGATGATAAAGTCTTATATATATTATATAACTTTATCGACGTTTTGTGAAGTTCCTGATTTTGGTATGGACGGGGAAGAATGAGGTGCGAGCGAACTATTACTCTCTGATAATGACGTAGAAATCCTCTCTTTGATTGACTTGTAGAGATTTGAGACAAACAATTATTTTTGAAAAAGTTAGATGGTATCCGTTATATAACTATCTAACGTCGAAATTTAAAGCGTTTATACGTATAAACAAAAGTTATGTAAGTTAAGGAGTATAGCTTTTAATATCTTTCTCAATTAAGTGGTTATATAAAGGATTTGACTCGTTAATAATTTCAAAAAAATACAATATTTGTTTATACCTATAAACAAACAGGTTTATTAGCAAGGATTTGAGGAAATGAAAAAATCAAAAAAGAAGCAAAATACTGAGCGACCAAAATATTCAATAAAGCAAGCGCATCCGGGGCAGCAGTGCCTCCGTAATGTACCAATTTTTTACGACGAAAAGAAGCAACCAATATCCCTTACTCTGACTCCCACTGCGATTAAAAAACTCGCAGAGTTGGCATTAATGGTTGAAGATTCGCGCAGCCAAGTTATTGAGCAGTTGTTGAGGAATATTACGCCTACACAAGCAAAGAAAATTATTGCCAAAAATCAGGATATAACTGTTGAGTAACACTTGTGTCGTCATATAGATAATTGATATCTGTTTGTGTTCAGCAGTTATATTGAATCTACAACAATTAAGTGCGACTCTCTGCGTCAGCTATTGTTTATATCTTGCTGAAGCTGGACCAATTTCATGTCTTAGATGGAGAAATACCAATTTTTGGTTTGTGCTAGATAAGAAGGAGGCAAGTTGTCATCTACCACAGTAAATTCAGCATTTGAATGAGTTGAATTATTTAGGAAAAAGGTCGAGATCCTTTACTTCTCCCTGCCTTTACACTAAGCGAGCTAGTGAGTAAGATTGACAAAAATACAAAAGGGGTGGCTATGTTCGATCACTCTCAATGGTTTTTGGCTGGTATGTCGATCGCACTTTCGCTTCAGCTTCCGTCAGCCAGTTGCAGCAGTCGTGCCCGTTGGCAAAGCCCTACAAACAGCACAAACTAACAGTAGCAGCGTTAGCAGCGTTACAAAAAAACTATACGAAGAAGCTGAAAAACTTTACAAACAACGGACGCCGGAAGGTTTTAGAGGTGCGATAGCCAACTCGAAAGAAGCATTAAAGCTGTTTAGGGCAGAAGGTAATGGCAGAGGGGAAGGTATTCTCTACTTCATCGGTTTAGCCTATTCACAATTGGGAGAAAAACAGAAAGCGCTAGAGTATTATAGCCACTCCCTTTCCTTGGCACGGGGTGAGGGCTCTAGCATTGACGAAGCTACCAGCCTCACGGGCATCGGCTTAGTTTACCCGCAATTGGGAGAAAAACAGAAGGCGTTAGAGTATTACAGCCAGTCTTTTCCTCTTAGCCGAAGCGTAAGTGATCTCCACCAAGAAGGTATTACCCTTTACCACATCGCAACTAGGGCTTACTACAGGAATCGCAGTCAAGATATCTAGAGTCGGGTAAAACTGACCTGACTGCACCAATGCCAGAAACCGGGTTAGGAGCAAAGATTCTGCCTCTAAACCGATATTTAGCGAACCAAACCCGGTTTCTTGATGCTTGTTGAGAGTGGTGCAATATCTCAGGCGCTCGGGATAATTGAGAATGGTGCAATATCTCAGAGCGATCGCACTTTTGCCTCGCACTAGCTTTACGGGATTTCTTCAGCATTATCGCTGCTTGTACCTGCTGTTTTGTCTTTCTCTATCAGCCATTCTACAAGGATTAACGCAATACTGAACGCACAGCCCAGGTAAGGGTCGATACAAATTTGACCGATTTGCAGGAGAATTTTAGCAATTAGGATTAAGAATTTAGCGCTGGGAGGAGCATTTAGCATTTTTCGGTTCTCAAATTGTTTATATTAACTGTTTTAACAAGCGTCAAAATAGCTGAAAATGGAATATTTTTATCGTTAAATACCTGCCAAAAATCTAATAAATAAATCAAAATAATCAAAATATTGATAATTAGACGGTAAATAACCGTAAATAGCACTAAATAAGAAATGCGGCTTATCCCTGCCATTCTAAAAAACCAATGCTATGCTTTAAATAACAATATAGAAGATATTGGTTAAGGAACCTGGTTTCTTAAAGAAACCCGGTTCCTGGAGAACTTTATCGCTCGAACCCACTCGGAGGTATTTTATGAATGAGCAAAAATCATTTATAGATTTTCTTGAAGATATCGCGACAAATATTTTCCCCGAAACCGCTTCCGCTGAGCAAAAATTATGCTTTGGGCTGCGGTTTCATCCCGATAATCGCAAACTCGAACATACCAAGATTGCGGAATTAATCAAAACAGAACTCAACGGCGGTTTTTCGGAAAGTTCAATTAATCCAATTTTGGGCGATGTCATTAAAAAAATTAAGGATAAATTCGGCGCGCAAATGCAAGCGGATGGTATCGATATTGCCAAGCTGACACCGGGGAGAGGTAAACCAAAAGAAGCTCCTTGGAAAATTGTTTATGGCTGGTTTCGCATGAAGTGGATTTGGCAAAGTTTGGTAGAGAAAGCTAACAAGCATTGTGAGTGGATTGATTTTCTCAATCCGGAACTCAGGAATGGAATAGTCATCCCGCAGCCGCGCCAGCAACGACAGCTTCAAGTTAAGGCTCCTTATTTGATGCGAATTGAATTGCAGCATTCCAGTCGTAATTTACTGCTGCTGAATCAAGGAGGGGAAACTAAATATGTGTTGACACCTTCGATGGCTTTTGCACCTAAGTGTCAGCTTGATGGTAAAGCGATGTGGATACCTCAAGATGGATCGATTTTGCATGAGTATAACAAAGGGATTGAATTTGATACTCCGGGTAAAGAGGAATTTGTCGGGATTGTGTTGGATGAAACTTTAGATTTTGATTGGTTGGATTTGCGGGATGATAACCACGCTCCGACTTGGGATGAGACGCGGCTTTCTCAGTTGTGGAGTTATTTGGAAGGTAAGGAAAATTGGCAGGTTTTTTATCAGTGTTTTGAGGTTGTTGAATAGGACAACGGTTGCTACCGATGACCCGCCAGGTAATCAATTCCCTGGCTAATAGCTAAAGTCGGTTTAAACCGACTTAAAAGATTGAACAATTAGCTCTTTAGTGCTCTTGAGAGGACTTGCGCTATGAGCGAGAGATTTGAATGCTGGCGGGTGATGGGACAAATGAAAAATATCGATCTACCGTCGTTTCATCCGGGTACATCAAAAACTTTGTGTAAAAATTATAAACTCCAAATGAAACCCAGCATGGACGAACAACGGATACAAGCTTATCGCGAGCTAATTTTATCTCTCCTTAATTGCCCTGATGGACAGGAAAGCGAATTATTGCAGGCAAATCAGGATTTATTAGATGAGGGATTCGTGCAGGAATTGTTAGAAGTAGCAAACGATTTGAGAATAGAGGAAAATTTTAACAATGCTAATTGGTTGATGAATATTGCTGGGTTGTTGCTTGGGGTATATAGTATTCCCTCAAGTTCAGCGATGCGAGAAGAATATATTGCATTCCTGCAAGAGTTGTTAGATGCAGAATACGAAAGTAATGGTAATTCCCAAGCGGTCTATGAGGTCTTGCAACGGCATCTCAATAAACTAGATGCACATTTTGCCCAAATCTTACAGGAATATGCGACAGCCTGGATTTCCGAACAACCAGAAGATGCAGAAGTGATTGTCGCCTTAATTAAAAATATCAGTAATGACATTGAAAAATTCCCCCTGGGAAACATCGCCAACAATAAAGAAATTGCCATTGCTGGCTATACAGTTGGCCTGCAGAACTGTGAGAAAAATACCGAAAATTGGGCGCTGACGCAACATAATCTTGGGGTTGCCTACAGTAACAGAATAAAAGGGGACAAAGCTGACAATCTTGAGTTTGCGATCGCTGCTTGCACCCATGCTTTGGAAGTTCTCACCCCACAAGCCTTTTCTCACCATTGGGCGCTGACGCAAAATAATCTTGGGGTTGCCTACACTAACAGAATAAAAGGGGACAAAGCTGACAATCTTGAGTTTGCGATCGCTGCTTGCACCCATGCTTTGGAAGTTCTCACCCCACAAGCCTTTCCTCACCATTGGGCGATGACGCAACATAATCTTGGGCTTGCCTACACTAACAGAATAAAAGGGGACAAAGCTGAGAATATTGAGTTAGCGATCGCTGCTTGCACCCATGCTTTACAAGTTCTCACCCCACAAGCCTTTCCTCACCATTGGGCCGCGACGCAAAATGATCTTGGGGTTGCCTACACTAACAGAATAAAAGGGGATAAGGCTGAGAATATTGAGTTAGGTATCGCAGCGTTAAACCAAGCTTTGCGCGTCTACACAATCGAAGCATTTCCCATAGATTGGGCAAGAACTCAATACAATCTCGGTGTTATTTACTCGGCAAGACTCAAAGGAGATAAAGCAGAAAATATAGAAAAAGAGATTGCATCTTATAACCAAGCCTTGCGCGTCCGCACAATCGAAGCATTTCCCATAGATTGGGCAATAACTCAAAACAATCTCGGTGTTGCTTACAGAGACAGAATAAAAGGAGATAAAGCTGAAAATATTAAAAACGCGATCGCAGCGTTAAACCAAGCTTTGCGAGTCTGGACAATCGAAGCATTTCCCATAGATTGGGCAAGGACTCAATACAATCTCGGTCTTGCTTACCAAGACAGAATAATAGGAGATATAGCAGATAATATAGAAATTGCTATTGTCGCATATAACCAAGCTTTGCGCGTTTACACAATCGCAGCATTTCCTCTCGAATGGGCAAGGACTCAATACAATCTCGGTTTTGCTTATGTGAAGAGAAAAAAAGGAGATAAAGCTGAGAATATAGAAATTGCTATTGCCACTTTAAACCAAGCCTTGCGTGTCTGTACAATCGAAGCATTTCCCTCCGATTGGGCAATGACTCAAAACCATCTCGGGCTTGCTTATGTGGATAAAATAAAAGGAGATAAAGCTGAGAATATAGAAATTGCTATCACATCATATAATCAAGCTTTGCGCGTCTGTACAATCGAAGCATCCTCCAGACATTGGGCAATAACTCAAAACAATCTCGGTATTGCTTACGCAAAGAGAATAAAAGGAGAGGAAGCTGAGAATATAGAAATGGCGATAGCCAGTTTAAAGCAAGCTTTGACCGTTGACACAATCGAAGCATTCCCCATCAGTTGGGCAATAACTCAAAGCAATCTCGGTAATGCTTACGGAAATAGAATAAAAGGAGATACATCTGACAATATAGAACAGGCTATTGCATTATATAATCAAGCTTTGCGAGTCTGGACACTCGAAGCATTTCCCATAGATTGGGCAACAACTCAAAACAATCTCGGAACTGTTTACAGAAAAAGAATAAAAGGAGATACATCTAACAATATAGAACAGGCTATTGCATTATATAATCAGGCTTTGAGTGTTTGCACAATCGAAGCATTTCCCTTCAATTGGGCAATGGCTCAAAACAACCTCGGTTTTGCTTACGCAAAGAGAATAAAAGGAGATAAAGCTGAGAATATTGAACAGGCACTCAGTGCTTACCAAGCTGCTTTGCAAGTTTACACTTCCGATGCTTTTCCTATTGAATGCCTCAGAACAAGTCGCAGTTTAGCTAACCTAGCATTTGAGAGCGAGAATTGGCAACTTGCGATCGAAAGCTACGAAAAAGCCATTGCATCCGTTGAACGAAGCCGCAACTGGGCAACTACCGACAAACGTCGCAACGAAATCCTCGAAGAGGCTATCGACGTTTATGCAAAAATGGTGCAAGCCTGTATCAACAACGGTCAACTAGATAAAGCCCTTGAATATTCAGATCGCTCTCGTTCTAAAACTCTGGGCGATATCATGGCAAGCAACCGCTATTTCGAGCAGGGAAAAATTGACCCAGAAGTCGAACAAGCTTGGCAAAAATACGACGATATACAACAACAAATTAACTTTCTTGCTCTTGCCTATCAAGCCTCAGAAAAAGAACTGGCAAGTACGAGGCGTATCGCTACCCCAGAAAGCTTGCAAGCAGACGAGGAAGCCATCAAACAATTAGAAGCCCAAAAACAGCAAACCTGGCAAGAACTCCGCCGCCGCGATCCGGTTTTGGCGGGACAACTCCAAGTCGATCCGTTAAACTTATCCCAGATTCAGCAGTTAATTGATAGCGACAAAACTGCGCTGTTGAGTTTTTATACGACTGAAAATGACACCCATATTTTTATTTTGTTGAAAAATGGGTTGCCTCAACTCTTCACCTGCAAAGGACAAGGCTTAGAAGTGTTGCAAAATTGGTTGTGGAAAAACTGGTTGATTCCCTATGTGGAATTCAGAAATACAGGAAAC
Source organism: Microcoleus sp. w1-18aA5 (assembly GCF_036701705.1). Classification (NCBI taxonomy): domain Bacteria; kingdom Bacillati; phylum Cyanobacteriota; class Cyanophyceae; order Oscillatoriales; family Microcoleaceae; genus Microcoleus; species Microcoleus sp. w1-18aA5. The sequence continues at coordinate 19,386 of NZ_JAUPTE010000054.1, forward strand.
TGGGAATGGAAAGACAAGATGGGGAGCGTTTTGGCAGAACTTTTTCGGCGGTTGCAACTCAATAAGTTGATTGCTAACTATTTGAATGGGATTGAAGAATTGATTTTAGTGCCGCATTTAATGTTGCATCAGATTCCCTTTGCGGCATTGCCCATTGCCGAGCCCCCCCAGCCCCCCTTACCAAAGGGGGTGCAAGAGGAAAGCGATACTTCTGAGCCCCTTTTGCCAAGCACAGAGGCAGCAGAAATAATTCCAGTCCCCCCCCTTCATAAGGGGGGGTTAGGGGGGGATCTTTCCGCGAAATCCAACACCACACGCGGTATCATCCTCCCAAATGCGGAAAAACCCAAAACCCAACCAACTTTGCCCCCAACTCAATATCTAGGCGATAAATTCCGTCTCCGCGTTGTCGCCAGTTGCCAAATTCTCAACTATTGCCACAATCGCCCGCCGCTGCACCCGCAACCGATAATGGGAATCGTCGAAGATGCCACCGAAGACTTGCCCTTTACCCGCTACGAATGCGAAATCCTGGCAAAAACCTACCAAATTCCCCCCACGCGGCGACTGCAAGGCAAAGATGCCAAAATCGACAGCGTGAAACACCTGTTGCGGCAAGTGCAAATCCTCCACACCAGCCACCATGCCGCCTCGCACCTCAACGAACCCCTAGAATCCGCACTGCAACTGGCTGATGGTGAATTGAAGCTGGGGCAATTGCTGTCCCCCGGTTGGCGAATGCCGGATTTGTCGGATGTGTTCACCTGCAACTGCGAAACCAATTTCTCTGTTACCGATGCTACCGATGAGATACTGACGCTTTCCACCGGATTTCTCTGTGCCGGTGCGAGGAGTGTAGTCAGTACGTTATGGTCGGTGGAAGATTTGGCAAGTGCGATGCTGTCTGTGTTCTACTACGAAGGGCGCGAGGCTGGGTTGTCGCGCAGTTTAGCGCTGCAAAAAGCACAGCAAAACTTGCGTAATTTAAGGGGTAAAGAATTTGCGAAGAAATATCAAAGTGCGTTGACACAGCATCTCAAAGAACTGCATGAAGCGATTATCGAAAAACATCGGGGCGCGGTGAATCAAGAAGAATCTCAAAAGTTACTTGAATCGGCGCGGAAAATAGAAGCGCAGCAGCAGCGATTAGAACGATGCAGTAAAGAGGATTTGCCGTTCGAGAATCCTTATTATTGGGCGGGTTTTGTATCGCAAGGATTGTCTTAAGGTGGGGTTCCTTTTTTAAAAATGCGATTGAAACAGTGCCATTGGAGTTAGTGGAAGCGTTGAAGAGTGATTTCACGTCAAACTCTTGCCCTGTATAGTTTTACCTGGTGTGACTATAATGTTTGTAGTTTAATGCTTATAGTTAAGTCTGCTGTGTTAACTTTTGAAAATACACTTCTGTACTCAAAAATCTAGCTTTTGTCTCGCAAGCTAGATTTTTGGGACTAATTTTGTTCCCAAGGTACTTGATTCGCCGTCGCCTGAAAATGACACCCCACTTCTAAAAGCTAGAGAGTCAAATAAAAATTAAAAATATTCTGTATCCTGACCTAGCCGTACCAGTTTAAAGTCCTAGATTGGGAAATTGATTTTTCTAAACTACCTACAACGAGTACAAACTTTCTCGTCTTTAAGGCACTTTAGAGACTCTGCATTTAACCTACCTTCATACCAATATATTTTGGGAGATTTCCGGACTTACTTATCCAAATTGGGGCAAGTCATGCCTACTTTTTTTCCCACGCTTCACTAATCCTTTCTAGACTTTCCATGCTGCAAAATCCTCCTCAATAGCTGAAGCTACGGCGCGAGATGGGTAGTTGATCGCCTGTTTGATTCTATGAGCTCCGTTGTGGGCGATCGAGCTGTCGCTCAAGCTGATCACTCGCTGCCCAGGTGTGACGGCAGCAATTGATGCCTGTGCTGCCACAAAAGCAGCCACAACAGCAGGAGCAATGTGAGTAACCGCCACAGCCGAAGAGCGGTTAAAAATCAAGCGCCTTGACACCTAGGATTCCCCATTCATCAGGGTGCATTATTTTTTGTTTACACGTAAAAGTCAGGTTTGTGATCACAAAAACATTGCTTGCTACCGAGAGAGAACAGCGATAACCGACCTCAACAAACAAATGCACGCTCCACACCAAAAAGCAGTAATTTGGCAAGAAATTGCAGACGGAAAGCAGGATATTTTCGGGTAAATACAGGTAGAGTGCAGCCCCTGCAAATACCTGGATCTCACTGATTTTGTACAGCTTTCCGCCTGATTTTATACTGCAAATGGCTGACTTTAGGGCACACAAAAATTAGCTAATTTTCCTGGTGGTGGCTTCGATCGACGGTGCGGAGAGTTCGCTAAAATATTTTGGGCAACGCGCGACCAATTCCTGAAAATCTAGGAAGTGCCGATCGCCGACAACCTCCACCAAATCCGCCGCCACCAATTCGCCACGGTCGATCGCCCTTTCCAAATCAGTCTCAACCGCACCAGCAACCGCCGGGGACTGGTAGCCAATAGTCTCCCTAATGCGACGGGCAAATATCGCGGGCAAGGGGCGGCGGTGCTAGTAATTCCTTAAATTGGTGCTGTTCGGTTCGGGTAAGTGCAGCCCAGATGGCGTCTGGATCGGCGTACCCGTTCTGGCAAACTTCAGCTAATACCTTTTTGATGTTGATCGCTGTTTGCTGATCGTTTGCAGCAAACAGCGATCGGACAAATCCTAGGCATTCGGCGTGGGTGGCGGGGTCTGTCTGTGCGGGCGCGGGCGATCAGACAGCGACTAAATTATTCGACATCTCCAACCACCTCCGGCTGCTCAAGCTTCTCTAAATCCTCCTTATCCATGTCGGCGGTGTAGCTTCCGTCAGGCTTCCGGCAGGTAATTCCGTTCCGGTCTCGCAAATCTTCAACCGTTAATTCGATACCCGCATACTGTTCCGCAAATTTCGTTCCGGTGTACCGTACCTGCGTACCCTTGAGCCAGCCAGTATTTAGCAGCAGCCGGAAATTCAGATTTTCATCAGGCTCCAGATCTGCTTTTACCGCTTCCTTCTGAGTTGCCGAGTTTTTGATTTTCTGCCAAGTAATCTTTGCAGCAGCTTGGTCAATGTTGGCGATGGCTTCTCGAATGTTTTTGATGATTGTCGGTGACGGCAACTCATCTGCGATGGGTGCGACTGTTGGTACAGTTGGTGCTGTTGGTGCTGTTTCTGGCTCCGGCGGCGCGATCAGCGATGCTGGCGGTACTGTTTCTGGTTCTGTGCTGGCTGTAGTTACTGTAGTCAAAGGTTTTGGCGTACTGTAGTCAACCTCAATCCTTTCTGGCTCTACGTTTGAGACTACTGTAGTCACTGTAGGTGTAGTTGGAGATTGATTTTGTGAATCCAGTAATTGATTGTTTGATTTTCCTGAAGGTGGGTAATCACTGACTACAGTGACTACAGTAGGTATTAAACCCTTGTGGTGTAAGGATTCCAACTGTAGTTTCTCTTTATCTACAGTCTGACTACAGTTGACTACAGTAGCGTCATTGTCCGTAGCCAGAGTAAATAAAACCGATTTTTTAACTGTGGTCACTTTCCCGTACTTCATTGCCTCAAGCTGGGCAAACCACTCTTTTACTTGCTGCGACTTAATCTTGAGCTTGTGATCAAAACTATTTTGAGCGTCGCGAGCACTAACCGTCCCCCCTTTCTTCTTTGCTAAAGAAATAATCTTGTCTAGATTTGGGGCAAGTGCTGTGGCATCGCAAATTTCTAGATTTACGCTCAAAGCTTGGCTTGTGGTGTATGTGACCCACTTGATAGCAGCTTGTACGATTTCAACGGGAATGCTTTCTGAAACCTCAACACATCTGAACGCACTATCAATGCAATGTAGGATAGTGGCAACTTTGCCCACTTTCTCAGGAGCCTTACCCAGCATTGCTCGCATCCCCTGCTTAGGATGGTTGATTCGTTCGCGCTCGCATTGATTGTTGTATGCAATAAATGCTTTCCGAGCTTCTTTATCTAGCTTGAATTTTTGCGCGGGTAACGGGTCTAGGCGTTTGTACAGGTCTGCCAGCATAGGAGAGATATTCACGTTTGGCGCGTCCTCGAATAGCTCTGTAGCAGCTAATGGTTGCTGTACAAAGTCAAACCGTGCAAACTTGCCGTTATCGTCGTTGCCGTCTTTGAGGAATTGCGCTAATACTTTTGGCTGAATATTTCCAAAGATTGATAACCCAATTCTGCGAGCGTTGACCGTTAACCCTTCAGCCCGTAGCACAGCAGCCCCGCCGCCACTCCAATATTCGAGTAAATCTTCCTCGTCTGAGCCCTTCCCGCCTCGGTATTGGTTGGCAGATTTGAATGTTCCGGCAAGTTCATCAGCTACCCATAGCAATGATTGGTCTGGCATCCTTGCGGCTTGCTTTGGTATGGATTCACCTGTTGCAGTTGTTATGTGGTAAATCCGTTGTGCTGGTGGCTTAGGCATCAAGCCTTTATCAGCTTCCGTGTTCTTTTTCCAAAGGTTGAATTCTTCCTCATAAGCAATTTTTGCAGCTTCAAAGGATTGTATACCAGCGTCAATTAATTGCTCCATTGGTTCGCTAATTACAGCCACCTTGATCGGAGTTTTCTTCTGTGAGCTTTCCCCTATTGTTGCACCAAAATAATTAGGGCAAACTTTGAAGTTAGTTTGAGGGTAAAGCATTGTGCTAGTACCCGGTTTCAAGAGTGCAGAAACTTGGGTGAGTAGAGCCAGCGCGTAGCATTCAGCCTTGATATTGAGTGTTTTAGCTAATCGTGTAATTCCTTCTGCTAATCCTTGAGGAAAGATTTCTAGCAGGTTTATTTTTACAGATTTTGAAGCAAGTAATTGAGCAAGCTCGGATGCTATAGAATCCTGATTGTTTTGCTGTTGTAATTCCTCTTCTTTTTCCTGATAAATCTTCCAAATTATTGCAGGAGATTGTCGATACTTTTCAGAAAGTGTAGCGACTTTAAGGGTTAGCTCGGATTTCCTCAAATTGGCTTCTATGAGCGCGTCAATGTCGCCGCCTAGCTCTGAAATTTCCGGGAACAGAGGGACAACATTTGATGCTGCCTGTGGAGTCGGAGTCTTGAAAACTTTCTTCTCGCCGATCGCCCCTTTGATGTCCTCTGCCGTTATCTGGTGTTGTTCAATCCAGTCAGCCATGTCTAGCCCTTTACTTTTGGGCAAGTTTTCCCAAGCTTTAGAGTTTGGGTATGGATAAAGCCAAAGGGCATCGGGGAATTCCTGGTGCAAAAGTTCGGCGTGTTTGATGCCCGGTTCATCGCGATCGGGAATAATCACAACCTTTGCACCCTGTAAATCGTTTGTGTCAGAGGTTCGCCATTTTCCAGAGCCGCCAAGATTGCAGGTAGCAGCAAAGCCTAGCGCCCACAATCGATCGACATTATCCTCACCCTCAGCAATGAAAATTAGTTCATTATTTGCGATCGCCTCTCTGACTTCGGCGTAGCGGTAAACAGGAATATTCTCACGCTCAACTCCTTCGGTGCCACCTATCCAACCCATCTCCCGCGTATTCTTGCACTTACCCCAGCTTTGTTGAGTCCAGTCAGCGTCACCCTTGCCATTCTTGCCACCTTTCCCGTCATCAAATCGCACAACGCGGATGAGTGGGGAACCGTTGCGGTCGTTGTATACCCAGTAACGAGTTCCACGGGGACGGATTGCTTTTTTTTCTTGCGGGCGGGCATAGTAAACGTGACCGTCTTTGTCTGCCTTGCTTGTGGCTTCCCAGCCAGTAGCGGGCGGCTGCTCGCGTTTGCAGACTGAAAGCTCGCCGATCGAGTAGCACCAGTCTGGTTTACCACAGTGCGGGCAAGGGTTTGCTTTAGTTACAGGGATTAAGCTGCCTGATTTTTTAGAAAAATTGGCTACCATTACGCTACTCCCCCGATCGCTTCAAAACCGATAGCAGAGAAATCCCGGTTAAGTGCTGTAGTTAGGAAGGATTGCGTTATGATTGAGTCATAGAGGGAATCGAAAGGGATTTTTACGCTATGGGTAGCGCTAAACTTCACAATTTGCTTGATAGTACCGCTACAGCTAGCGGTATCATCTATAGCATCAACCGTCAAAACAGCGCCCAAGAAGCGCTTTATTCTTTTTTCAAAGTATGGCATGATGAGAGTAACTATTAGCGAGGTGTACATGACAAATTTGCTGTCGACATGACTGATTTGCTAACGTTTGTCGTCTCTCCGGCAAGTTTGATAGACAAACGTTAAAGGTTTATTTAATCTAACAATAGAAGCACTGAAAGCCTTATGCTGTCAGTGCTTCTTTGTTATGAGATTGTACTTTGGCGCCCGAATTGGCGTATTTATCTAGGTGATCTAGGTAAAGCCACATTGCCTCCTCTACAAAGGCAGATCGAGACACTTCAAAAGGCACTGCATATTCATGAATTGCCTTGGTTAATTCCGGCGAGAGCGCGAGAGTCACTCTCAATTGCCTGATCCATGGAAGCATAAGCACCTTCTTAACTTTACTTTCTACCAATTCTCACATCATATTCTATACCCTTAGCAGGTATGAGCGGCAGATAATAAGCTCAATTTAGCAGGTTTTTTTCAAAAAACCAACAGAGCGAACATTGAACTTTTTCAGGTTTATTTACTAAGTTTTGTGACAAATACAGACAAACAGGTAATTGGCTAAGAAAACATACTGGTAGGTAAAAAAGAGAGCTAAGATTTAGACATAATCTGAGTTACAGCCCTCATCTCTCTTGATAAAAGTGGCGCTTATTCGGGGTTAATTTCATTAAGTCTTGAACTGCTCCGGTATATTTGTTTAGGTATGTAACCCCTTGTTGGCTATCTAGACCGCTGCCAAAGGCACTCCGTCTCTGATACTTTTTTTTGATTCTTTAGAATGAACACTATACTTTTTGACCGATTTAAATTTAGCGTTTTCCCTTGAACGGCAGCATTATTATAAGCGAGTGCTATTAATAAAATGAGAGCCATCAGTCGCTTACCTTTTAAGCCTGTTTACTCTAAAAAATAACCTCTCCTTCTCTAATCAAGGAAACTGTTTTCACTTCCCATATGATGAAGGATAGGCACCGATTGCAATCGCTTAAAGAGCCTAAACTGGTCAGGATAAATCAACCCTCGTTAACCGATATTCCTAAATAATTTTCTTTATTTACAAGCCCATCAAATCCCCCTGTCGGTTGACTCTTTCTGACTTAGACTCTAAGGAAATAGACAAAATTTTTGGAAACTAATTCTACCTCCTTCAACGGCTGCTACATTTTAGATTGGGTTTCGATACAAACAGAGCATTTAAGCCGTAAACAAAAACATACACCTGCCTTCCTGAGCCAGCTAGCCAGCTCAACAAAGCAAAATTCAGGCGTTTCTTAAAACCACTATTTTATAACCTTTTAAGAGGGGTAAAATTTCTTAGCTCGCATCCCTTTGTTCTGTTGAATTACTACTTCAAGGCTTGGGTAACAGTGGCTAGGATAAAGAGATAGCTCTCTTCTTTCCCACCAGGCAAACCAAGAGTATGTTTATATATTCCCATTGGGTGCGATCGATGACCATTGATAAAGTCTGACTCATTTGGCAATAGGGCGTAAATTAATAAGTTATCAGGAGATACCCAATCGGGCGTTCCGGTTAATTGAGGTAAATTCAAGAACCTTTGTAATTTCCGATGTCGGCTTTCGGCGGTAATCGGGTAGGGAAACCAGAGGGCTAATTGCTCCAACTTAACTTGTCTGGACGATTGCAGTAGATTGAGGAGGATACGTAAGACTAAAAACTGAGTACGAGTTAAGTGTTGTTGGAAATGCGTCTGATAAAATAGAAGTAACATAATTTATAATAAGTCGTCGCTCCTTTGAAGGGGCTTATTTTAAAAAAGTACAAGTGGCCCAACGCCTTACCTTGTCTAGCCTCTAATGGGGTTGTTACCTCCAGAAAAAAATATGGACTAAGTAGTGAAAAAGTCCGATTGAGCGTTGCAATATAGAGTTAATTATTCAAAGTAAGTTTTTAAGCTGTTCAAAAATATAGTGAAAAAGTTGAGAAGCCGATCACTTCCAACATCCCCCACCCTCCCACGCTTGATCAGCAAACGCTTCATTTTTGGCTTATTTGTGATATGGGCGTGAATTGCGGGTTAACCTGCCTTGCTACGCTTGGTTTTTGCTGCTGTTGCTGGCAAAGCGGGAGTTTCATATTGTTCTAGCCCTCTGTTTATTAGCTCTTCTAATACTTCTCATGTCGCGTCTCTGTAAACCACACGCTGCTTTAAAGCGCGCTCTCACTGACTCATGGACGCGACCCCTAACAAATACTGGTTTTTCGGTTTCAGACACAGACTAAATCTATGGAGAAAAAACCGTGCTACGTAAGGGTTTTCAGGACTTGTAGTCATGTAAAAGATTTTCCAAAACCCGGAAAGTCTCACCCCCTATTGGTTTGGGCCGGAACGATAGCGAGCAGGCGGGGGAAGTTCTGTTTAAAAGAAAATTATCAGGCTTTACTAACGCCGAGTCTGCAATGTTCAGGTGACGGAATTGTGACCAATGTTTATTTAACAGCTTCAAAGCTTCGTGGCGATTTAACGCGGAGATCGATCGCACAAGCTGAGAACATCGACCTCAACATTACTCAAAGTTTTGGGCTTCATTTCATACAAATCTTGCAGCACGACCTTGACGAACGGAAAGGCAAAATACTCCGTCAGCTTGCCAATCCGGTAGTTAAAAGGTTGATACCGATGTTTGAAGTACAGTTCCACATTCCCCCGATGTTCCCAAAGTCCCAGCAAATTAACAACCACATCCGAGTAATGCGCTTTCACATCCCGCTGCACCTCGGCGATGCGTTCCTCGATCGATCGAGTTGTCACCCCAATTTTATAGAATATGTTGCCGTCAGCTTTGATCTCAAGAAAATAGAGCGAATTCACCAGAATCCGACGAAGCTGCGCTCGATAAATCAGCAAGTCAGCCCGCCGTTCATCCAAACAGGATAACCCCGCAGATAAAGCAATCTCTACAGAACCTTCCAACGAAGCCAGCTCCGACACCAGCAAAGGTTCTTGGACTTGGTTGAACAACACCAGGGGAAGCGCGCCGACGGGGATTTTACCGAGGTTAGTGAATTGATAAGAGCCATCGCCCTCTGATTCCAACAATCCTTTCAACTGCCACCGAAAGTTTACCAAGTCTTTGGGAATCGATCGCTTTTGGGCCCCGTACTCTGGTTGAGTCGATGTGGGGTATTATCCCCAGCACCTCTCAGTTAATTAGAGTCGATGCCTGTGTTACCACAGGACACCTCTCCTTCAGAACGCGGACGTGCAGCTTTCACTGCATCCGGCTCCTAGTCTGACACCTAATAAGTCGGGTTTAACCCGCTGTTCGGACTCTCACCTGACCATGAACGGTCTGATGCTGGTGACATTCACGATGTAGAACTTCCAAATTTATAGGTTTCCAATTGTTATGGTTGCCGTCGATATGGTGTAGTTCCGCAATATCACCTGACATGAACGATAGATTACATTCTGTACATTTGTGGTTCTGTTTCTTGAGAAGTCGTGCCGTTATTCCATCGTAGTTAGCATTCTCTCGTTTTGACCAATAAACAAAATCGCCATCATAGGGTGATTTATGTCCCTTGACAATGACAAACTTGCAGGCTGACCAACTAACCGCAGGAATTGCTCTTTTTATAACCTTATTGGTTTGATAACGGTTGTATCTTCCTTGTTTCCGAATGAATTTCCATAACCAATAGTGCAGTGGCCACAGGTCGTGTTGACTCATATCGCAGAATCTATGGTAATTTCTCCACCCTCTTACCACCGAACCACACTTGTTGATTCGATGCTCGAGAGTGAAACGACTATCTTTTATCACTTCTTTAACTTTTGCCTTAATGCTAATTGTAGCTTTTTGACTTGGTGTTGAAATGAATTTACCATTGGGCTTAACTGAGAAGTTCCACCCAAGGAAGTCGAAACCATCTGTACTATGTACGACTTTGGTTTTGGCTTCTTTAGCTTTTAATCCTCTTGTTTCCAAGAATTTATCAATGTATCCTCGGAGGGGCTCAGGGTCGTCTTCTGGTTTCAGAATAAACACAACGTCATCCGCATAACGAAATCCAGTAATAGTGTCTATGTATCTGCCACCATTTCTGATTTTTAATCTAACCTCATGACCAACATTTTCTAATCCGTGAAGGACTATATTTGCTAGTAATGGGCTGAAAACTCCCCCTTGGGGCGTACCGGATTCTGATGAAGGAAATTCTCCTCTGACTCCAGCTTTTATTGCCCTAAATACCCCTTGTTTTGCTGCCTTTGGTAGTTGGACTGATTGCATTAAGAATTTGTGGTCAATCTTGTCGAAACATTTTTCAATATCCAATTCCAAAATTCTTTTTTCTAACCCATTACTGCTAGAGTTTAGATTATTGAATAATTGTCTCTGGATATCATGGCAGCTTCTGCTAGGTCTAAACCCATAAGAATGAGCGTTGAACGTAGCTTCTGCTGCGGGTTCCAAGGCATATTTGATGAGACATTGATATGCTCTGTCGCTAATGGTCGGGATTCCTAGTCCTCTTTTATTTCCGTCTACTTTGGGAATATACACTCGCTTTAGGGGCTGATGTTTCCATTGCTTCCAGTTCTTAACTAACACTTCAAATAGTGCCAGTCTTTGTGAGGGTTCGAGGGCTTTCTTTCCGTCCACCCCTGCGGTTTTCCGTCCAGTATTTAACTGTGTCACTTGCCGAATAGCAAGCAATTTCGCTGCTCTGGAGCTTAATAAAAGTTTCTGAAGCTTACGCACTAGGAGCACGTTACCGTTCTTTTGAGCCTTGAATATTCTCACTTGTAGGCGAAACACAATTTTCCGCAGCTTGCGCCAAGGAATTGATTTCCATTTATCAACTGGATTTAACTCCGTTGCCATAACATTCTCTACGCCTGAATGAACATTTTCTATGTAAACCGTACCCAGTTGTCCAAGAGTCCTGATTTCTTGAATTTTTGAGTACATCTTACCAACTCTACCCGCTAACCCTTATTTAAGGAGTCCACAATTTGAGGAAGTAATTTTCTCAACTTGAAGGTTGAAAGAGCCGTTTTATTCGTTCCTCGGTTTAGTTGTTTTGTAGTTTTAGGTTCTCTCATTTCGCCCACGATTTCCCAGAATTGCATTTATCCAGTTCAAAATAATGCGGGTATTTTCACACTTGAAGTGTTATGTTGTGTCGTTGTTCGACCTTGATTTCGGTCGTTCACGTTCAGACGCTTTTTCCGAGAGTTCAACTAATGTTTAACCTTGACTACTTACCTATACGAGTTGCTACCATCTCAGGTTTGTTATTCTCGTTCTGTCCCCAGCTTCATTTTTAGAGTTTGTTCTCTATCCATGTGGGCAGTTTTGGCATCACGCCATTCCTAGCGGGTAAGACTTGTCAAATTTGAGTTTGACGCACTCACACTAAACTAAAGTTATCTCTACTATATTTCTGAGTTTGCACTCAAGGCGGTGTAGAGACGATTTTCCTCCTAAGTTTTATGAGACTTTGGTTTCAATCAACGAACCGCACGAACTGGACGTGCCCGTTTCCGTGCATCCAGCTCCCGATATTCTTAGGGAGTGACCCTTTTGCTCATGTGTGAGTAGTCATGACAGGATTCGTGGATTGCTAGAAGATTTTTAGGTTTCCAGTTATCATGATTCTCGTCGATGTGATGTAGATTTACTCGCTCGTCGCTCATAAATTTCATCCCACAATGACCGCATGAATGGTTTTGCTTTTTAAGGGCTTTAGAGGTCAAATCATCGTATAACTTACTATTGCGTTCGCTCCAATAAGTTAAATCTCCGTCATAGGGCGATTTATCCCCTTTGACGGAGATGTGTTTGTTTTCGGAGTAAGGAACCGTTGGAAATGCCTTCTTAACAAGCTTAACGCTTGATTCTCTGGTATTTTTGGATTCCTTGTTAAATACCGTGTATGTTCTGTGATTTAAGAACCAAAGTGAAAACCTTGCTCCTGACATATCACAGAACCTATGGTAATTTCTCCATCCTCTAACTATTGGTGCTAGCTTTTCGGCTTTTACCTTAGAACCATAATTCGAGCAATTAACGATGTTCTTTACCTTCAAACGGAACTTTTTAAAATTATCCACTGAGGGGTAGCTTTTAAATCTTCCGTCGCTTAACACTTTGAAGTGCCAGCCGAGAAAGTCGAATCCATCTGTCGTAGCGGTAATCTTGGTCTTCTTAGCACTTACCATCATTCCTCTTGCTGCTAAAAAATTATCAATTTCGGCAAGTATTTTGACTGCATCGTCTTGAGGTCTAAGCATTATCACCATATCATCCGCATAACGGATTGATGTTTCGACAATGTTTGACGCTGGGGTTTTGCCAGTTATTCTAAATCCATCCTTATGGTATCTGTGAATACTTTCAATCCCGTTAAGAGCGATGTTGGCTAATAGGGGACTCACCACCCCACCTTGAGGAGTTCCTTGTTCCGGGAAATCGGGGTTGACCCCAGCTTTTAGGCATCGGAAGATTCCGAGCTTGATACCTTTGGGCGCAATTAAGTTGTCCATTATGGTGGTGTGACTAATCCTGTCGAAGCATTTTTCTATGTCGAGTTCGATCACTCGTTTTTCCATTCCATTACAGTAGCTTCTTAGATTGTTGAACAGGATTTTCTGTGCATCGTGCGCGGAGCGTCCGGCTCTGAACCCGTAGCTGTAAGCATGGAATGTTGCTTCGTGTGCTGGTTCTAAAGCGTATTTAGCGAGGCATTGCCAAGCTCTATCCGCGATAGTTGGGATTTTTAGCATTCTGGTTGTCCCGTCCTTTTTTGGGATTGGGATTTCCCGTAGTCCTTGATGATGCCAATTACCTGCCGACTCTTTAAGTATTGTTTCTAGGTAGAAACGTCCTGTAAAGCCGAGAGATTTTACACCGTCAACACCTGCTGTTTTCTTGCCAGCGTTTAGCTGTGTTACTTGTCGAATTGCTAGGAATCTAGCAGCTTTGGATTTCAGAATAAGTCTTTGCAGAGACTGCGCTTTCCGCTTGTTTCCTGCTTGAACCGCTTTGAACACTCTCTTTTGTAGGCGAAATAAATCTTTGCGGAACTTCTTCCACGGTAGATTCTTCCAAGATTCACTGGTATTACTACTGTGTCTAATCATGCTCTGCTCTGTTGAGTGTTTTCTGAATACCTTGCGAAAATTACTTCGCATCCTACCCGTCTTGAGAGAGTTCCGTATCTCATCTTACCTACATGGAAATCGACGTATCCATGACTCTCAAGTCGTTTTTATTCGTTCCCTCAGATGATTGATTGTTCCGTTAGGTGTAGCCAATTTAACTATCAGAAACCCAAGATTCTGGACGCTATTGTGGAAATGATGCGTCGGGCTTTAGCTCTGATGAGGTCAGGGTTTTTTAAGTTATGCCCTGCCTAAGTGTAAGTTACTTTTTTAGGCTCGGTTTCACCGTAGGAACTCCCTGTTAGCACCAGTGTCAGCCCATAACAGCCGTCTGATTGTGCCCTGTTCCCAGCTTCACTCTCCAAGAATTGAGCTTGGTCGGTGTGAGCAGATAAGGAGTCACGCATGAATCTTGCGGGAAGGACTTGCACCTTCATCAATCTGAGAGTTCAGTGCTCAACCTAGGGGTCAAGTTTCACTGGATTAGTTATTTACGGATTGATTACCGAGATTCACTAATCAACGAATCGCACTTCCACAGCACCTTTAACTGTTCCAATTCCTCACCCTTAAGCTGGATGGTGAAATTATCGTAAAGGGGCAGCGATGGAAACGCTTTGCTTTTCATCCGCTGCGAAACTGGTTTACAAGTTTCCCCGGTGTGCGCGAAGTGATGTTCTTTCACCGAACCCTTTTTTGCTGTCAGTCCGCCGCCACAGTAGAGACAAGTTAGTTGAGTTTTTCCGCGCACAACTTCATCAATGCTCGCCAGTTCGCCACTGAGAGCAACACCAAATTTAAGCCACATTGTCAATAATTCTCCTTTGAGCCGGTTTTGTAGGTGCACCCGCTCCACACGATTGAGGATTGTAACACATCCTCTTATCGTGCATATCACTGCCTAAGCATCATTCATTCACACCTTTTATTCTGGAGTCATGCTGCATCATCTCAGTAATTATAACCCTCGCAATCAAAGGCTTTTTCTGCATATATTTCTGAATGTTAGCCATTTTTTCTTTAAATTCTTCAGAGTCTTTGCCTGGATAACCAGCTATTATTATTTCAAATTCAGAGTTGAATTCAAAGTATAATTTCTCTAAATTAATATGTTCATCTTCAGTAAATATGCTTTTAGTGTCCATTTCGTGTCGCCCTTGCACAATCTTTGTCAAAACCTGAATTGATGTTCTATAAGAATCATAAATTTTTTCTCGATACCATTTTTGTCGCTCGCTTTCTTGTTGCCGAATGCCTTGCTGTTTTTCTCGCTCCAGTTGAAAGTTATTATTAATCGAAGTTACTACTAAATTGTTAATTATTAGCAAGGTACTGGAAATTAGAGCAGCTAAGACAATATAAATGCCAGGTGCTTGGGAAAGCATATTATTCCTATTGTTTTAAAAAAGAACTCATTAACGCTAGCCTTTTGCTTGGAAAGTCAGCAACTGTGAATCAGTGCGGATTTCCGATCTCATCATCTCAAACCCCTCGGCGCACCCGCAGATCGCAACCGCTTCAAGCTGCTGTGGTGTAAATACTGCGCCCAGCCTCAGAATAAGATTCGTAGACGTGCTGGTAAACCTCTTGGCACTTGCGCTGATACACTTCGGTTGAGTAGCTTTCGGGCAATTGGTCTAAAGCTTCTTCGATCGCCAATTTAACTGCTGCCTTGCTTTGCTGTCGCCTGCGCCAATCTAACACTAATTTTTCTTGCTTTAGGGTTGACAAAAGTTCCTTTGCTACTTTCTTAATTTCCAGCTTTTCTTTCTCGGTTAAAGTAATATCGGGTTTAGTCAACAAATCAAAAATTGCTAATTCTTCTTCTGCCAAATTCTCGGATATTGCACGTTTATCCTCAACGTTGAGTTCTTGGGCAAATTCCACCAAATCGGCAAAAAATATCTCGACATTGCGGGAACCAGCATTATATTCATCAATCATTTGCTGGAACTTGTCTAAGTAATTCATCCGGCTTTTATTGAGGCGTAGCATCTGGGTTAATTGGCTGCTAATTATGCCTTTGAGTTTCTCTGTTTCGGTGTGCTTGTAACCCGATGCAAACTGGGCTTTGAGGGCGTCAAAGTCAATTTTGCTGAGGTCGATGAGTTGGTTTGATTCGGGGATGACATATGTTAAAGTACCGATCGACAGATCGAGGATTTCTTCAACAGCGGCTTTGACTTCGGTAATGTCCGACTGTGGGGTTAACTGTTTGATGCGCTTGGTAATTTCCGCAAAAGCATATAAAGTAGGATTGAACTCCCCCGCTGCTGGGTCTGGGAGTATGGCTTTGTAGAGTTTGTTAACGTTCTGAGATAGTGCTAGATATCGCTGTTTGGAATCGTCGTTGATGAGGATGGCTTCGACAGCATCATCCCATAGCTTAATACGGGCGAAAGATTCTGTGGTGGTTTGGATTTCATCGAAATTGATGCCGCGTTCAGTACAGAATTGTAGCGTAAGGTCGATCGCACTTCTCAATTCATCGACTAGGGCGGCTTTCGCTTGTACCGGAGTGTCGCCTTCTCTGACATCGCCACCGGATGCGGAACCGTAAATTGCTAGGGCTTTTTGCAAGTCGCGGAAAACGCCGATATAGTCTACAATCAGCCCGTTGACTTTATCCCCAAACACGCGATTCGCCCTGGCGATAGTTTGCATCAGGGTGTGGTTTCGCATCGGTTTGTCGAGGTAGATGGTAGAACAACTGGGCGCGTCAAATCCTGTCATCCACATCGCGCAGACAAAGACGATTCGCAGGGGGTTGTTGGCGTCTTTGAATTTATCGTCTAATCCGGGTTTTTCTTTGGCGAGGCGCTGGCGGTGGGGTTTGATAGTTAAGCCTTTTTTGTTAAAGATTTCTTCCTCATTTTGGGAGGAGGAAATGATAACGGCCATGTCAGTTTCGGCGATGTATTGAATCTGGGCGGTTAGGTGTTCGTGTTCGGTGGTGTTGGCGGTGATGAGTTGGTTTTGTAAATCAGTTAATTGCTGTTGCCAATACTGCTGGACTTTGTTATACATTTTAACAGCGGTGAAGCGATCGATCGAGACAATCATTGCTTTACCTTGGTAGCCGCGTCCTAAAAAGTGACTGACTATATCTTTGGCGATTTCGTCTAAGCGTTCCTCTCGCGTGATCAGGTGTAATTCCCGCGCAAATTCCCGTTCGAGTTTTTTCTCTTCGGCTTCATCTAAGTCTGCTGATTCTATAACATCGGCTATCTCTTCATTAAGTTCGCTGTTGGTGAGTTCGAGTTTGGGGATGCGGTTTTCGTAGTAAAGAGGAACTGTGGCGCCGTCTTCGATGGACTGGCGGAAGTTGTAGGTGCTGATGTAGTCGCCAAATACGCGCTTGGTGGCTTCTTCTCCCACGAGTAAGGGAGTTCCGGTGAAGCCGATAAATCCGGCGTTGGGTAATGCGGTTCTCATGTTGGCGGCCCAACTATCGTATTGCGAACGGTGGGCTTCGTCGGCGATGATTATGATATTATCTCGATCGGAAAGTTTCGGGTAGGTTTCGCCTTTGTCGGTGCGAAATTTTTGAATTAATGTGAATATATAGCGGTGGTCTTCTGTCAATAGTTGTTTGAGGTGTTCGCCACTGTTGGCGCGGACATTTTCTTTAGGTTCGGTGATGGCGCCAGTTTTGGCAAAGTTTTTGTAGATTTGGTTGTCTAAGTCGTCGCGATCGGTGATAATTACAAATGTCCAGTTTCCGGTAATTGTGCGGTGGACTTTCTGGGAAAAGAACTGCATGGAGAAGCTTTTACCGCTGCCTTGGGTGTGCCAGAAAACGCCGAGTTTGCCTTGATTTTCGCGGATGTTTTGTACGGCTTCTAGGCAATTGTTCACGCCGAGATACTGATGATTTTTGGCAACGAGTTTGATTAAATGGTCTTTTTCTTCGCTAAATAAGGTGAAGTTTTCGACAATATCTAAGAGTTTGGTTTTGTCGCAGGTTCCGCGAATTAGGGTTTCCAGGGAGATGATGCCTTGTTCGCCTTCGTTATTGATTTTTTTCCAGTCTGAGAAATACTCCCAGGTGGCGGTGAGGCTAGCGATTTTGCTGATGCTACCGTTGGAGAGAATAACGATGCTGTTGTACCAAAATAATTGCGGGATTTCTTTTCGGTAGTCGCAGAAGTTGTTTTGATAGGCGAGTTCGACTCGTTCTCCAGAGGCTTTCAGTTCGATAAATATCAGGGGAATGCCATTTATGAAGCCGATTAAATCGGGGCGGCGGGGGTACAGTTCCCCGGTAATCCAGAATTGGGAGGCGAGGAAAAAGTCGTTGTTGGTGGGGTTTTTCCAGTCGATGACGGTGACGTTTTCCGTGATTTCTTCGCCGTCGTCGTTGCGGTAGGTGACTGTTACTCTGTCTTTGAGGAGGTTGTAAATTTCGCGGTTGGCGTTGGCGAGGGTGAGGGCGTTTCTGTCGCGGATCAGTTCGTCAATGGCGAGGGTAATTGCTGGTTTGGGGAGGTGAGGGTTGAGTTTTTCTAGGGCTGGTTGTAGTTTGGAGATGAGGATAACTTCGCTTCTGGTTTCTCGCCCTAAGTTGCTGGTTCCGCTAATCCATTCGTTGTAGCAGTTGGCTGTGGTGTAGCCGAGTTTTTCAAATAGGGCGATGGTTTCGAGTTCTAATGCTTCTTCTGAGTCGGGGTGGGGTGAAGTCATGCGGCTATTTCTCCGGTGTTGATGTCGAGGTTTTCTACGTCGATTTCGCCTGAGATGAGTCTGGGGAGGAGTAAGTCGCGAGTTTTGCGGAGGTTATCGTTCTTTACTTGCAACGTTTCTATAGCGTTAAAAAAATTATTTAACATCCTTGCCGCAGATAGTTGTAACTCCATCAGAGGTACTATTACAGCAACCTTTCGCAATTCTGTTTGCCTAATCCCTAGAACTGTTGTACCGCTTTGACGAGCATAAATTTGTTCCTGAATTAAAGGTGAATAGAGAGCGCTAAATAAAATTGGTGGATGAATAATATCGGGATTAGCTCTGATACTATAAACTCTTTGGCTTAAGCAAAATTTATGGTGTTTGACTAAATAATATAGCTCGCCCAGTGGAGCTTCAGATGTCATCAGTATATCGCCTTGCTTTAATTCCGACTTCATCCATTTTTTATACAAAGCTTCGTCTACACAATTTGATTTATCTAAATTAATGAGCTTACCTTGCTTGATATTTTTAGCAGAAATAGCCAGGATTCCCGATTCTGACCAATCACCACCTAGTTTTTTAGGTGTTTTACCTCGATAGTCGATAATTTCTAAAACAATATCGTCTAACTGTTTAACCTCCCAACCTTCAGGAATTAGCCCTAATTCTGAATCAACCATCTGCACCTGTTCGTGTCCTGGGAAGCGGAATTTGACGAACCACTCGCAGTAGATCGATCGCGCCATCTCTTCCAATATCTCAATCCGCCGCGTGTTATTCTCGATTAGGTCATCATACGCTGAGAGAATCGCAGCAATTTTGCGCTGGATGAGGAGAGGTGGATGTGGTACTCTTAACTGCACTAAGTTGCTGCCAGTAATTCCTGACACCGCTGTCTGCGTTGCTATAGACGACATTAACGCACGACCCAAGGGAGAACGAAATAAGTAGTAGTAGAACTTGGGTTCGGCTTCGTTTTTGTTTAGCCTTGTACGAATAATTGATGATTCAAAAGTCGTGTCTTCAGATGGACGAACTACAAGCGAACATTTCCCCGAACCTTCAAGGACAAGAGAACGACGAGCAAATAATAAATCGCCATCTTTTACTAAAGATTTCTCAAGTTCTTTAGGAGTAAGTTCTACCCGCTTCATCTCCTGGCCCGAAATAAAGTCGTAACCGAATAGTTCACCCATGTTGATAATTTTTTGACCTCGCCCGTGGAATTCCTTTGTCTTGTAGATTCCATTCCGTTGAGGTTCAGCAAATAGTTCTTCAAATCTCTTGATAGTCCATCCTTTGTTTAAATCATCAATTGCTGTCATACTGCACCACCGCCTCTGCCATTACTTTATCTCGAAAATAAACACTTAGCTCATTCGGAGTTCTTAAATCTATCTTTCTCCCCTCCAGTAGCTCGGAAAGTTCCATTTCCATACTGACTATCTTAAAGAAACCCGGAGTTTTCCCCAGCTCAAATTCCACTAAAAAATCAATATCGCTATCCCCTGTAAAATCATCTCTTAACACCGAACCAAATAAAGACAGTTTGCGGATATGGTGACGCTGACAAAATTGCTCTATTTGTTCCTTGGGGATTGTGATTGGTAACGTTCTAAGTTCACTCATTTTTTCCCTCCTGCGACACCCCTAGATTAAACTTTATTTTCAGGTCTGAGACATTTTCTTTTCACATATTCCCGAAAATCCTTACTATAAAGCTTTCCGTTCGTTTCCCAATACTTCGCTACTCCTGGATACTCCAGTTTAATTCTCAGGTAATTAGACCAACCTTCCCATAAAACTTCATCTAATAAATTGTTTTTATATTGATAATGGAGATTTTCATAGAAATTAAAAATGCTACAAACAAGTTCCCTAAACCTTAGCGCTTCATCTTTTTCTAGCGCTTCAGGCTCGTCACAGCCTAGCCGATAGATGCGTGCTGCTTCTGAGTCTTGGCTAATCCGGGCTTCAATTTCTGCATACACACTAATAATTGATTGATAAGTAGCCCCTTTTATAGCTTTCGTACTAGCTCGAACCTGTATACCCACATAGATGAGAGATACAATCACTCCAACCGCCTGGATAATTCCAGAAATGTCATCTATAGATAGTGAAAAATTGCCTGTAGTCATATAGTTTCTGATTTCATTCTCCTTATTTCCTGCAATGCCTTATCTCTAAAAGTTTGGTTCTAAAATCATTGCTACATTCTCAGCAATTGTTTCCTCCAACCCCCGCGCCTCAACATTCAATATCTCCAATTCCTCATTCAACTCCTCCAACCGTGCGGCAAAATCAAAATCCTCCGCCTCCTTGCGTTGGGCCACCCCCACATAACGCCCAGGATTGAGACTCCATCCCTGCGCCTCAATCTCATCCAATGTTGCTATTTTACACAACCCCGCCACATCCCGATAAACCTTGTCTGGGAATGTCTCAGTCAGCATTTCGGAACCACCAACGGTCAACTCTGCCTTTTCCCCTCGGTACAGCCGCACAATATTTGAGATAAACTCAATCTGTGCTTCGCTAAACTCCCGATGGGCCCGATCGACCTGACGGTAAATATGCCGCGCATCAATAAACAATACTTTATCCTCGCGAGGAGTTTTTAGCTTCCGCCTGTCGAAAAACCACAGCGTACAGGGTAGCGTCACCGTATAAAAGAAATTAGAACCGATCGCAATCATCACATCCACCGCCCTTTTTTCAATCAACTGGCGGCGAATATCTAACTCTGAACCCCGCGCATCCGACGCCGAGTTTGCCATCACAAACCCCGCCCGTCCCTTCGGATTCAAAGCAGTATAAAATAACTGAATCCAGAGATAGTTTGCATTGTCAGTTTTCGGCGCGCCAAAGGGATAATGAGGGTTGTCCTTAATCTTTTCTCTATCTACCCCATTAACATTAAACGGCGGATTCGCCATCACAAAATCAAATTCACCGACGCTGTTGTGAATATCTTGATAATAAGTGTTACCTTCCCGGATATTTCGCAAACCAGAAACGCCGTGAACTGCCAAATTCATCTGACAGAGTTTCACAGTTCCGTCTACCTTTTCTTGACCGTAAACACTAATTACTTGATTCGGGTCAAATCCTAACTTATTGCGAACCCGAATCGCACTCTGCACCAGCATCCCCCCAGCACCACAAGCCGGGTCTAAAATTCGCCCGTAATTCGGCTCTATTACATCGACAATCAGCTTTACCAGTGAAATAGGAGTAAAAAACTCTCCGCCTTTCTGCCCTTCTTTCTGAGCGAAATTCCCCAGAAAATACTGATAAATTTCCCCAAACGCATCCTCATTAATATCCTTCCGGGGAATCCGATTTAAGATTTTCAACAACTCCCGCAAAATCGGTTTTTCCAAGCTGTTGTAATTTCTAGGCAAAGCCCCGCCGAGTTCCTCATTCTCATCTGCGATCGCCTTCATCGCCGCATTAATCGCCCCGCCAATATCCTCTGCTTCCGGGCGATCGATTAAATAATCAAAACGGGCCGTTTCCGGCAAATAAAGCGCGCCTTTTGCCTGGTAATCTGTCTTACCCACGGTGCGCCGCCTGCTGCTTCCCGCTGCAATTTCCTGTGAAACCAAGCCAAACTTATAGTCAGCGTACAGCAGAAAAACCAACCCCAAAACGGGGACGGAATATTCCGAAGGCTTGAGTTTAGAATTAGCCCTGAGTTCATCGGCTGCTTCCCAAAGGCGTTTTTCGAGTTCGGTGTAGTTGGCTGGCATCTTCGCGTTAAATTCCTACGTCCTTGATTGATTCTCTAGTCTTCGGCAACAAACAGCACCGCCTCGTACAAGCTCTTATTTTACGCGAGATCGTCCGAATGACGAACAATTGTAACCAGCTCAGGATTGAGAGCTTCAGGCGCAGGTTCAAGCGATCGTCACCAATCAGGAATTTCTTCAGACGAGGAGTCTGCTTCGGGTTGTGACAGTTGTGACAGTTGCTCCCTTGATAACGGCATAGCCGACAATTCATCCTCTACAGGGGGAAATACATATTTCCCCCTGTAGGACAGCATGGAAAGAGAGGCGATCGCTCCTTTGACTTGATCCGGCTTCACATCTAAGTAGCGCTGTAACTGTTCGAGGTTGCTGTGACCGCTGATTTTTTGAATAATCCGCAGCGGAATTCCGGCGTTGCTCATCTGAGTCAGGGCGGTGCGACGGAAGCTGTGCGTGGAGGCTCCCTCGATGCCAACTCGATCGCAGGCTTCTCTCAAAATCTGATCCGCTGAGTTGGTGTGCAGGTGCTTCCAATGGTGGGAAGAATGCCGACCGGGGAATAAATAAGTCTCGCCGGCGTGGGAACGCCAAGATATTAGGAGACTTCGCAAGTCTTCAATGACCGGAATTGTCCTGGTTTGAAGTTTTCCTTTGGTGTTGGCTTTGCGGAAGTTGATTGTAGAACGGACAGCGCCAGAGTTTGTGTAGATATCCTTGACCATCAGGGAACAAGCTTCGGCAATCCGACAAGCGGTGTAGAGACACACCCCGAAGAGCGTGCGATCTCGTGAGGTTTGCAAACCTTCGTTGAACAAGAGTTCGATTTCCTCTTGGGTGAGGATTTTCGCCTGCCCGTGGCCTTCTATTTTCATGCTTGGTGTATACTCGACCCGATGCTCCAAAGTCTTGCATACTTACTGCATTGCTGCACCAGTAGGCGGGGATTTCTTAACGCGGCGGTTGGGGGCGAATTAGAGGTTTGCTTGTATAGAGCGATCGCCCGAAGGATGAAAATACAGGCGATCGTGACCCTTATATCTTATCGTTTTACCCGACTTCAGTGTTTTTTTAGCTTAATCTAAAAGAGTGCCTTTTTTTCTTTTTTTTAGCTAGGATTTCACTTACTTTTTTCGCTTCTGTGCTTTGTTGCGAGCGATGTGGAAAGCGTGAGAGTGATCGAGAGATATTGTCGAGTTCCCGGGCGTGTTTTCAAACTACAACTCTGGGGGTGAAGTCTTTTTTCGCCGTCATAAAGGGGGTAAGTAACCCGATTTTGGTATCAGTCAACGCTATTTATGTCCCAACAAAGGTAAATGCAGCAGAAGTAATAGAACTAGCTGGCACATTAGACAGAATGGTCAGTAATTCTTGATTAGCAGCGATGCGAACGAAGGTATCTCGTGCAGAGATGCCAGTACCTGGAGTGATCGCTAACTGCTCAAACCTCAAACCGCCGGACAATCCCAGCCGATCTTGACCTACCTGGAAGTCAGCGATCGCGTCTACTACGGTAGCAGGACCCAGAACAAACAAATCGTTACCAGGACCCAGAACAAACAAATCGTTACCAGCACCACCGATAAGAGAATCATTGCCTTGACCGCCAATTAATGTGTCATTGCCCCAATCCCCGAAAAGGTTATCATCTCCCAAGTTGCCCAAAATCAGGTCATCGTTTTTGCGACCGCGGACAATATCATTGCCTTTGCCACCGTACACGGTATCGTTACCATGATTCCCATTGAGAATGTCTTCGCCTTGATTGCCAGAGAGTAAGTCATTACCCAGTCCCCCAAAAAGACTGTCATTTCCCAACTTACCGATTAAGACATCATCACTTTGACGACCGATGATGAGGTCGTTACTGTTAGTGCCAATTAGGGTGTCACCCCTGTTGTTTTCCTCAATGGTTGTAGTTTCCTCTGGAGTTGGTTCTGGAATCGGAATCAGAGTTGGTTCTGGAATCGGAATCAGAGTTGGTTCTGGAATCGGAATCAGAGTTGGTTCTGGAATCGGAATCAGAGTT
>NZ_JAUPTE010000055.1:0-43006 GCF_036701705.1 Microcoleus sp. w1-18aA5
ACTGTAATTAACTCATAATTTTGCCGGAAATATCATTATACTATGTATTGGTGTAATTAATTCTGTCTAACTACTTAAAGATTCGGGTTTGGTGCTTGTCTATAGTTACATTTTTTTTGATGAGAATATTATTAGACCTGTTGCGAAAGTCTCAGGCGATATCTAATTTAGTCTTTAAAGAAAGTTCATAATTATAAATACCAGCGATTAAATTCAATCTTAATTTGAAGGATATGTATTTTTATACCGGATGAGCTGGGATAATTTTAAGGAATCAGGAGACTTGAAAACCTCAGTAGAAGCTTATTATAGCTTCACAGGATATTATCGGTGAGTCCGTTCATACAGAGCGGATTTATCGTACGTAAAGCGAGAAAACCGAGCTTGGTGTAAAGAAAAAGGAATTAGAATCAGTGAACCACCTCTAGAAAGACCTCCAGCCAATGTGAGTAAAGAAAAAAAGAAGCAAACAAAGGAAGAGGAGAGGATTCGTCAGGCAATTGAAAGAAAATTTGGGGCTTGCGTAAACGAAGATTTAACCTGAATCTGGTAATGACAAAACTTGAGAATACCTCTATTACAGCTATTGCTATCACTATCACTTTATTAGTAATGAACCTTTCTACCTGGTGGCGCCGGGTTTTTTGTATGTTTGTATGCGGTTCGGGGAAAACAATCCCTGTTTTTGGGCTTAACATAATTTGCGCTTATATTTTACTCAAAATAAGGCTGAAAAAACTCATCTTTAACTCTGGTTGAACAATCAATCAGTCCCCATCGGCAAAAAGCGATCAATTATTCAGCAAGCCCTATTTAGTTATGCACAAATTCACCTTGTTATCAAATTAATTTAGATGCGTTTACCCTGGCTATTCGTAAGGCGGCAATAGCGGACACTAGCAAGAGAAATTGTGCGCTATTGCCACCTTACAGAATATAAATTGTGCAGAATTACCGATCGACTAAAAACACAATTCTCAATTCCCCAATTTCATCGCATTTCAGGAACTCTCACAGTCTCTGTAGGAGGAATCATGGCTTCTTTAGCATTCAACTTTTGATTCAACTCCCGAATCCGGCGCGACAGCAAGCGAATAATATTCACCGCAATTCCCGGCGTTTCATCAATCGCATCATAAAGCTGCATTTGAGTCAGCATCAAACACTCGGATTGTTCAAGAGTAGAAATAGAAGCCGATCGAGGTTCCGCATCAAACAGCGACATTTCTCCGAAACAAGCCCCTGCTTTCAACTGTGCCAAATCCCGATCGCCTATATGCACGCGCACCGTTCCCGATACCAAAATATAGAGAGACCGCCCTTCTTGTCCTTCCGTAAAAATCCTGTGCTTGGAAGGAAACGAAAGTTCATCCATTACCGATGCTAGACGCACGAGAAAATCATCCCGCAGTTCCTTAAAAATCGGAACCTCCCTCACAAACAATAGGCGTTCGACGCTTGTTAACATAATGAGATGCAATGATTAATTTAAACTTAAACAAAGGAAGAGGAAGAGGCATTGGGCATTGGGCATTGGGCATTGGGCATTGGGCATTGGGCATTGGGCATTGGGCATAGTTTCTTTTTGTTCCCTCTTCCCTCTTCCCTCTTCCCGACATCCGTTACATCCGTTACATCCGTCGAGCGAATCCGTTGCCGAACTTCCTTCTTCCTTCTTTACCTTTTTCCCCCAGCACCCAACTCTGCCATCATCTCTTCAACTTGAGCGGATACCAAATTATCGGGGTCATTTTGCAGCCTGGGCAACAATTCGACCAAAGCCCGGGGCGAGGCTATTTTCAAATAGGCTAACACTGCTTCGCGGACAAAACCCGTCGGGTGCTGCAGACAGACGAGAGTTTGTTGAGCCGTAAGACTCCAGCGCGCTTCCCTCGCCAAGTGAAAGCAGCAGGCCAAGGCCCAATCCGAAAGGAAGTGGCGCAATTCTAGCAAGCGGCGCAAACGATCGCTAGGGGCTAGAGGTTTGTAAACCATCAATTCCGAGAGGTTGCTCAATTTTTCTCTTTCCGAGTGTTGGTCTAACAAATTGATGAGCGATCGCTTCCTAGCTATATCCACAGTATTATCGAGAATTTCCAATCCCCTAGCAACCAAAGAAGGTTGGCCAGAAGCGATGTTGAAAGCAGCGGCTTGTACCGTGTCCAGCGGATAAAGAAACTTCATCAGCAAAAAACACCGGTCCCTAGCATCAGCTTCCAACCCAGCCAGAGCCCGCTGCAACAATTGAGCCGTATCGTTCCCAGGTTTCCGAGCGCTGTTGGCCTCTCGCTCTGAGAAATGGCCGTAGCTTGTTACCCCAGACAAATCTACCAGACCTGCATAAATTTGACCGATAAACATTAACTCCTGTTCGATAAGAGTTTCCAAGCCGCTACGGCCGATGCGGTCTAGAACCCCTTCTATCCCAGCTTCCGAAGGCATTTTCAACAGGATGCGGAGGATATTGCGCCTCGTCGTTCCCCAAGCCGTCATCAAATTGCTGACCAAAATGTCGATCGCCTCATTTGTCCCAATTTGACCCAGAGCCGTCCAAGCTTGCAACCTGACCAAATCCGACTTGTGGATATCCTCAGCCAAATACACGAGCAAAGGAATGGCATCGTTGTGAAGTTTGACTATAGCCTGCAAAGCCGCTTCCCTAGTCGACTTGTAACCAAGTCCGCGCAGCAGCGAAGGATAATATTCTTCCGAATGAGTAGACGAAATCACGTCTAACAGAGCGCAGCGCACTCGCAGAGACTCATCTTGCAACAGATTCGGGATATGCAGCCGCAGTCCTTGCAAATAATCAGCTTCTCCCAGAGCCCGCGTCCCCATAACACGTTCCCGCTCTTGCTTGTGTGTCAGCATTTGCCGCAGCGTGTTAGTAGCCTCTGCCTTTTGCAGGCGATCGCCCCTTCTCATAATTAAAGCAGCCGCCGTCCCCCGCACCACCGGATCGACCGTCGGCTGCAAGTAAGGCCTCAAGCTCTCAATATTCGGTTCAGCTTCCGTCAGCCAGATGTAGCGCAAAGCCAAGGCCAGAACCTCCGGTGGCAAGGATTGCTGCGAGAGTGCGCGGACTGATTCTAAATATGCGGGGTTCGGGTGTTGCAGCATCGTTTCCAAGCTCTGGCGCTGCAAACCTGGGGACAGCGAATCGAGGAGGGGAGCCAGAACTTCTCCGACATTTTTGGGATCAATTTGCGTCAGGAGTTCTATGCAAGAGCGCTTTTCATCTTCGCCCCCCGGCTTTTGTAGAGTTTCCACCACTGCGCGTTTGAGAGCTTTGAGGTCAACGTCTGTGACTCCCAAGCGCCCCCGCTCCGCACTTTTGACCAACAAACCCACGTATTGAGAGCGGATCAACCATACGACAAATACCCACAACAGTGCCAATATGACGATCACGCCAATAAATATCAAGCTTTGCTGGTCGTGAAATACATTTTCGTCTTGCTGGGGGAGTATCTTGCCTGTCACCCACAGCATAATCAGGATGCCTACTCCTGTAGCTCCGCAGGACAAAGGTTCGCCCACACCGTTGACCAGAGTTTGAATGCCCGATCGAATATTGTCGGGAATCGGTTGAAATAAAACCGGGCTAACGGTTTCCAAAAGCGTGTAGTGCAGCAGTTCGTCTAAAAATCTCAGCAATATTAGCCCGATAAACACAGATACTAGCTGACCCAGAGATGCTCCTATGGTCAGCACCCCTAGTATAGCGATGCCCGCCGGCAAAATCATCGCGGTCACGAATACACCGATTCTTTCCACCAAGCGGCTCGAAGCGAACCACTGAGTCGCCACTTGAAAGAGGCCTTGTATGCCTTCATAAATGCCCAGGAAGCTAGCGATCCAGCTAGCTCCGTCCCCCGGGTTTTGGTATTCTAGCTGGCTGTAGAATTGGAAATCTACCAGCACATAGACGACTTCTGCGAGGATGAAGAAACTGACTAGAGGTACGGCGTATTTTTGAAGTGGGCCTGTAACTTTGCGGGCGGTAAATTCTTCTTGGTCGTCGTCTTCGTCGTCATCCGTCCAGTGAGCAGTTTCCGGGAATGCTTGGCTGTATTTTTCCGTGAGGTAGTAGAGCAACACCGAGCCTGTTGCCACCATCAGCCCCGATATGAGGGTAACGTTTTTGAGTCCGACTACGTACAGCAAAACAGGCAGAGAAAATCCGCTGACTACTCCAGCTACTAGATAGCCGCTACTGACTAACGGATAGGTGCGCTTGATTTCTCTAATATTAAACAGTTGGTTGGAAGTGATAGAAGTATTAAGGTCATTGAGGACATAGCAAGCTTCCACCCATAGCCACATCAAAAAAATAGTAATAAAAGCGATGCTGATGCCAGCTATCTTAGTATTTTCGTAGCCGATGCCGAATCGAAACAAAAATAGCGGTACCGACATCATGCCCAGAACCACTACGACGGTGCGCCTCAGCGGCAGGATTTTTTGCAGCCACGAGTAGACAAATCCCAAGCCAGAACCGATAAAGGCACTGGCTATGTAGATAAAAGGCATTTTGTCGGCACCGTACTCGTCTAAAAACAGACCTACTGTGCTGAGTTCCAGCCAGATCAGCCCGACAGAGGTTAGAGTGTAGACGAGGAACATGAGTACGGTTCGCTCTACTTCTTCCGATCGCAGGTTGAGCGATCGTAGCACTCCTTGTCTTACTCCCGCCGAACCGCTGATTTGAAAATTTTCCATGCAGCGTTGATTTCCCTGTGTGGTAGCTTATTCCTGACTAACTTCGGAAGTCATCAGCTATCAGTCACCAGTTTATGACTGATGACTGCTCACTAATGACTATCTATTTATACTTTTTTCGGCGACAGCAGCATCATCATACTGCGTCCTTCTTTTTTCGGCGCTTGCTGCACTTCTGCGATTTCCTGCAAATCTGTGGCCATGCGCTTAAGCAAGTCCTCTGCTAGGTTGCTGTGTTGGATTTCCCGACCTCTGAACATGATCGTGGCTTTTACTTTGTCCCCAGATTTGATAAAGCGGTCTGCTAGTTTGAGGCGCACTTGGTAGTCGTGTTCTTCAATTTTGTAGCGCATCTTCACTTCTTTAACATCGGCAGTGTGCTGCTTCCGCTTTGCTTCTCGCGCTTTCTTTTCCTGCTCAAATTTGTACTTCCCATAGTCCATTACCCGGCATACGGGCGGGTCAGCTTTGTCGCTGACAAGTACGAGATCGAGTTCTTTTTCTTCTGCCAGGCGCAGCGCTTCTGCAGGCGTCAATATCCCTAGTTGCGCGCCGTCGGTATCGATTACCCGGATTTTGGGGTATCGAATATTTTCGTTGATCTGGGGTAGGTTGCGATTTTGTCTTCTTTCAATCACAGGCATGAATGGTTTTACAAGCAGTAGTTTAATAGCGAAGCTTTTTGATAGTTACAGGTTTGATTGGTCAATTTTTCACGATTGACGATCAAACTGTTTTATAAGGTGTTACCCTTACCGGACGTACTACCGCGCCCTGTGTCCCCTGCGCTAAAGCCTTGGGGAATATTTGGACGATCGTAAATGAATTCTTACAATACTTGCTATTCTACTCAGTCT
Source organism: Microcoleus sp. w1-18aA5 (assembly GCF_036701705.1). Classification (NCBI taxonomy): domain Bacteria; kingdom Bacillati; phylum Cyanobacteriota; class Cyanophyceae; order Oscillatoriales; family Microcoleaceae; genus Microcoleus; species Microcoleus sp. w1-18aA5. The sequence continues at coordinate 5,580 of NZ_JAUPTE010000055.1, forward strand.
GGCTGAGTTTCTGCCTAGTTTTATTTTAACTTCACACACGATCGTCCGCCCCCTTGCCCGATTGACGACAAAACCGTCACAAATTCAGGGTAAAAGCTTAAGGATGAGCTAAAGTCGCTTTTCCTCGCCCATCTCGCCCGGTCGGACAAGTCCCCCAAGTCGCCTGATTTGCCTTGTAGAATAGGTATAAGCAAGTGTAAATTTATGTTGCGAGCTGAGGCAAAATTGACAAATTCTCTGCTGTGGCACCAACGGGTGGGAACTCAACGAGACTGGATGTGGCGGGGTTGGCAAACTCGCTACACTTATTTGCGGCCGACTTTGGGGCGAAATCAAGGCGCGCTCAAATCTCAAGATTCTGCGGCCCCGGCAATTGCCCAGCACGCATCGGGAACGCCGATTATTTTACTGCACGGGTTTGGAGCTTCGATCGGTCACTGGCGACAAAATCTCGCCCAACTCGCCGAAAACCAAACCGTTTATGCCTTGGATTTGTTAGGGTTTGGCGCTTCCCAAAAAGCTCCGATCGACTACTCTGTGTCTTTGTGGGTCGATCAAGTTTATGATTTTTGGCTAACTTTTATCAGAGAGCCAGTAATATTGGCAGGAAACTCGATCGGCTCACTGATTTGTCTGGCCGTCGCCGCAGCTCACCCGGACATGGTGGCCGGCACGGTAATGATTAGCCTTCCAGACCCCTCTGTGCGAGCCGAGGCGGTTCCTGGATGGCTGCTTCCGGCGATCGAAGCGGTTGAAAGTTTGTTTGTTTCTCCGATCGTACTCAGGCCTCTGTTTTATTTAGCCCGCAAGCCTTCCTTTGTCCGTCGCTGGATTGGCTTTGCCTACTCCAACCCCGAAGCTGTTACCGACGAATTAGTGGAAATTCTAGCAGGACCAGCGGGCGATCGGGGAGCCGCCCGCGCCTTCTGCGCTTTATTTAAAGCTGTAGGCAGCTCACAATTTTGCCCCAGTGTCAAGATTGTGATGCGAAATTTAACAATCCCCATGCTGTTAATTTGGGGCAAACAAGACCGGATGATTCCCCCTCGGTTCGCCCGACCCCACCAATTTGTCGAATGCAATCCCAATTATGTAGAGCTAGTAGAATTAGACAATGCCGGCCACTGTCCCCAGGATGAATGCCCGGAACAAGTAAATCAAGCAATTTTGAACTGGATGAGCCGGAATTTTGCACCTATGGGCGAGAGCGAATTGCAGCACTGTTGATTAGACATCGGCCCGTGGATTACTAAGGGAAAAAATAACTTGCAGCTATCGATCCCGCTCAAAAATAAATTTGCTAGAACTCGATCGCACGGGGGGGTATTGTATAGCAGATGTTGAAAGCTCTAGGGGCGAAGCAAAGCGGGTAAAAAGAAGTCCTGCAAGAAGGCGCAATCGACCGCTTAGGTTTCACAAATTAAGAAGGTCCTCACCGTCAGGGCATTTGCTATAGTACAAAACTTCCCTATCTTGAGAGTCAGTCGATTTGATCTTCGAGATTGACTCCCCAGCGGCTATCTACAGGCTTGAGCTAACCTAAACCACTTGTTTGCTGTGGACGACTCCTGCAGGAAAGTAAGTCTCCGTCTTTCTGTGATGTCATGTATCTACTGTTATTGATTGCCATTTTTTTAGAAGGTCAATCGATTTTAGATTTTAGATTTTAGATTTGAGAATTGAAGCATTGACCCCACGGATCAATTCGAGAGCTTCTTTATCGGATACAGGTTTTTTATTTCACCGGTCCTGAGTCTGTGCGTTGGAATGAATCCGGGGGCTTGTATCCTGGATGCTTTCGGTCAGAGATTGACACAATCACCAAGATAGTGTATCTTCTCTAACTGGTAGTACACATCCAAGTTATGCAGTTAGTCGAAAGGCAAGTCATTAAACCAAATCACAGGTTTTACCCAGAAGCCGATCGATTGTCTTTGCTGTCCAACAAACTTTACAACTGCAATAACTATTATATCTACGGTCAAAACTTTTTCTCAGGTCAACCAACCAATGCTCTGGGTGTCGATCGTTCACTCAAAAAGAGTCGAAAGTACAAAGCATTGCCGACCCAAGTAACACACAAAACTCTCCCGTTACTGCTGAAAACATGGACTAGCTATCATAGTGTAAAATTGGCGGGCGCGATTAAGATCGCCCCACTAAGTGTCAAGCAGCACCGAAAGCCACTGATTAAAAAAATCCAGAAAAAAAGAGAGCAGGGGCGATATGTAGTTGTATTTAACTGTCAATCTCTTAGCAAAAAAGTAGCAAAAAAGCTTTTTCCAAAAAATATGTCAGTTTGTCAGGGACTAACATTTGGTGACCTTGAAAAGTTACCTCAATCTTGGAAATCCGGATTGTTACCGAGGTAAGTTGTTAAGTTATTGAGGTAGTTTAGGAAAAGTTAGAACAAAACGCAAGTGTAAAGCGGATTATAACCCTTGCCGTAACGAGCTTCGCCAACATTAAAGAGCGATGAAACCCCTCCCTGGAAGAACGGTAAAATTCTACCTTCTAACTTGTACCTTCTAGCTTCAAGAAACACCTTGTTTCTTGCTCCTAAAAATAAATACCTTCCCTTGTGCCAACAATCTTTCAGTCTGCTTATAACCGATCGCCCCCAAGTATACGGGAAAGTTCAAAAATGCCCGTATCTGGCATTTGGGAGCCTGTTAACGCATAAAAAAGTCAATTTAGCCAACAACTGAGGGCTCCCGTGCCCCCGGTCTGCTGGCGGCTAACTGCTGAAAGCCTCTGAGGGCAAGCAGCGCCCTTCCAGCTTTTGGCAGTAACGCAAACGAGGAAAAAACTGTCGTGAAATTCCACTGGCTACTACCGAGTTTCTTAAGTGTATTTTTGCTCGCCGGAGCCGCCGAAGCAGCTAGACTGCAATCTTGGCGGTTTGATGCTTCAGAGAACCGGCTTTACATTACAACAGACGGGGGAGTACAACCCAAGGCTCAACTGATTTTCAACCCGATGCGGTTGGTAATCGACTTGCCGGGGACGAGTCTGGGTCGTCCATCGGTCAGCAGACCGCTCTCAGGGGCGATCGAATCGGTGCGGGTAGGGCAGTTTGACAACGATACGACCAGAATTGTGGTCGAGATCAGAGACGGGTTTACTATAGACCCTCAGCAAGTAAAATTCCGGGGGATTTCTCCGAGCGAGTGGACAGTGGATTTGCCAACGCCGGTGCGGGGAGAAACTCAAAATCCGATTTCAGAGCCGGGGGGAGAAAGGTTATCGGTTGAATCTTCAGCACCCCAAGCCCAGTCGGCCGAGGCGACTGTAGTTCAGAACGTTCAGGTGACGGCGGACGGTTTTTTAGTCCGCACGGAGGGCGGTCGCCCCCAAATTAATTTTCAACAAAGTCGGGCTGGGGACATTGCCACCCTCGATATTGAAGGAGCGAGTTTAGCTCCAAGCCTAAGCAGCCAACAGCCTCAAACTAACGGTCAGCACGGGGTTGACAAGATTGAAGTCCGGCAACTGCCAACAGACCCGCCCGTTACCCGCGTGACTTTGCGGATGAAGAGTCCTAATACTCAGTGGCGGGCGTCAGTGAGCAATTTGGGCGGGGTTGTGCTATTGCCTGGAAGTGTAGTACGACAGCCCTCTGTTCCCCGCCGCCTGACTGTAGATCCTCCGGCTAGACAAGCTCAAGGAAATTTAGCGAGAGTTCAGTCAATTGATTTAGCCAGTAACGGCACGCAACTGGTGGTGAGAACTGACCGCCAAGTCTCCTATACCAGCGGCTGGGACCAGGGGTCGAGATCTTACTGGATCAGGATCGCTTCTGGTGTCCTAACGGGGGAAATTCCTCAGCTCGATGCCAACAGTCCTGTATCGTTTACAGCCAGCCAAGAAGATGCGGAGACTGTGGTGATTTGGGTGCAGCCGCGATCGGGGGTAGAGGTAGGTAGGGTGACGAGACCAAACCCGCAGTTGCTGTCTTTGCAGTTGCGATCGAATGCTAGCGCGCAGCAGCCTTTCACTCGCACTCCCAGCCAGCAGCAACCTTTGCCGAGAAGGACTTTCGGAACCGATGAGTTGCCCCAAGCTTCAAACCGCCGCGCCGTAATAGTGATCGATCCTGGTCACGGTGGCCGCGATCCGGGGGCAGTCGGGATTCAGGGCATTCAGGAGAAGGAGATTGTTTTGGATATCTCGCTTCAGGTGGCGAGGCTGCTGGAACAGCAAGGCGTGCAGGCGGTGATGACTCGGACTGATGACAGGGAAATCGACCTGGAACCCAGAGTTTCTTTGGCGGAACGAGTGAATGCTACTTTGTTTGTCAGCATTCACGCGAATGCGATTAATATGAGTCGGCCGGATATCAGTGGGATTGAGACTTATTATTTCAATAACGGCCAAGATTTGGCGAGGGTGATTCACGCCAGTATTTTGGAGGGCACGGGGGCGCCTGACCGCCGGGTGCGGCAGGCGCGATTTTATGTTTTGAGGAAGACTTCTATGCCTTCTGTTTTGCTGGAGGTGGGTTTTGTGACGGGTGCTGAGGATGCTGCTAGGCTTTCTGACCCAGCTTACCGCAGTCAAATGGCGGCTTCGATCGCTCGCGGCATTTTGTTTTATCTTCAACAAAGATAATAGGCAGTGGGGTGTTGACTGTTGACTGTTGACTGTTGATTAATCTTATTGGTTATCTGTTATTAGCCACCGCAAACGATTAACAAATGACAACTGACAACTGCCAACTGCCAACTGCCAACTGCCAACAGATAACTAACTATTAACAAATGACAACAGACTCTGGACAACAAAGAATCGGTATTTTTGACAGCGGCGTGGGCGGTTTGACTGTTTTGACCCAGTTGTACCGACAATTGCCCAACGAATCGATACTTTATTTTGGAGATACGGCGCGGCTGCCTTACGGCACTCGCACGCCGTCGGAAATTGTGGAGTTTGTCCGCGAAATTATGGCGTGGTTGGTGGAACAGGATGTGAAAATGGTCATTATGGCCTGCAACACCAGTTCTGCTTTGGCGATAGAGATGGTGCAGGCTGAATTTGATATCCCGGTGCTGGGAGTAATTCTGCCGGGGGCGCAGGCTGCGGTGCAGCAAGGCAAGCGGATCGGGGTCATCGCAACTCCTGCTACGGCTGCTAGCAATGCTTATCGAAATGCGATTTTGGAGATGGACGATTCTTGCCTAGTTTGGCAGGTTAGCTGTCCGGCTTTTGTGCCGCTGGTGGAGCAAAACCGGATTCACGACCCTTATACTTGTGAGGTGGCGCGGGAATATTTGGCTCCTTTGATTCAGCAGCGCATCGATACGCTGATTTACGGCTGCACTCATTATCCGCTGTTGGCTCCTGTGCTTCGCTCGCTTTTGCCTGCTGGGGTGACATTGATCGATCCTGCGGTACGGGTGGTGGCTGCTGCAGCCAGAGAATTGGAGCTTTTGGGGCTGCGGAATCCTGGTACTGCGCTACCGACTCGTTTTTGCGTGAGCGGCCCCCCGCAGCAGTTCGCCGAGTTGTCGGTGCAGTGGCTCGGTTGTACTCCTGCTGTTGAGAAAATATCCCTGCCGACAGTTGTACGTAGGGAAGCGGGGCGTAAGCCATCGCCCGTATCGCTGGAATCGGCCGAATAAACTGGAAAATTTATCCGTTAATCTAACCCCCCAAAACTCAGGTAAAGCTGGGTCTGGGGGGTTTAATTATTGCGATGTAACCTAGCAATTACACATCAATAGGTAATATTATTGAACAAAAGCTTTGATGAACAATGCAAATAATGTCCTATACGTGCTGGAGCTCTTCAGCCTTGAACCATGTCACCCTATGTATCACAAGCAGTTTTACTTGTAGACGGCTATAACATAATTGGACTTTGGCCTCGACTCCGAGAGAAGCGCGATCGCGATGAACTCGAAACCGCTCGCCGCGAGTTAATAGAGGTTTTAGTTAACTACAGCGCCGTTCAAGATTTTGAGGCCAGGCTGGTGTTTGACGCGCACTATCGAGATACTCCCGGCGTTAAAGAAATTATTACTAAAAATTTATCAGTGCACTACACTGACTTCGGTCAGACAGCAGATACCTATATTGAAAAATCTTGTGCTAGTTTGCGCTACGAGTTGCGATCGGTCAAAGGCAAAGGCCGCATGATTGTCGCCACCTCAGACCGAGCGCAGCAATTGACCGTAGTCGGCTACGGTGCCGAATGGATGTCCGCCGAACAACTAGCGGCTGACGTAGAATCCACCGCCCGCCGCAGCGAGCGCCGACACAAATCCCGCAAGCAAAATTCCAGTCGCTTTCTTGCCAGTTCCCTCGATCCAGAATCCCAGCAGCGCCTCGCCAAGTTGAGAATGGGGCTGCATTAGCTGCTGAAACCCGCTCGCTGTCTGATAAAAAAAAAGTTTCTCAAAGGCCTTGCCAAATCGAGTAAGTTCAGCTATTGTTAGTAAATGTGGGTAACAAAAACCCCCAATCCTCGGTAGCTCAGTGGCAGAGCGGTCGGCTGTAATGAATGCAAGCCTTTGGCATCAACCAAAAGCCCTAGTGACATAGCAGCTCTATCCGGTAACGGGTACTGAAAAATCGGGTGAATTCAAGGAAACCGCAGCACTTCGGGTGGCGGCAATCTTGAGCCAAGTCTGGCGAAAGGCCGTGGTTTAAACCACAAGTAGCCAGAAAGGTGCAGAGACTAGAGATGAGGAGCCTAACCAATAAATCTCATAGCGCCCGACATCCGACGACAGATCACAAACTTGATTTGTAGGGATGATGAAATAGTCCGCCCCCTTCGGAAACGTTGGGATAAGTGTAACCGATTGGTCGTAGGTTCAAATCCTACCCGGGGAGTTAGTAAAAGTCTGAAGTTGGAATTTTCCAGCTTCAGATTTTTTCTTTTTATTTTGTGTTTTTACTTTGGGCGTTCCTTAATCGGAACTTACCCCCTGCGGGGAGTTACGATTAAACATGGCGTTTTGTCCGCACCCGTTTATTAAATATGCTGCAGAAACGAGATTGTAGAGTTGCGTCAAGTACCTGAATAACTCACTCTACAAATACTAAACATCGCGTTCTGTCCGTACCCATTTAGTTTGCCGCTTGAGGAGAAAACCCAGATACAAAGGGATTTTCCACAGGATGTAAAAAGGTACAGATAACAAAGTGGAACCGGAAATATCCGCCCTCCCGAATTTTGCCCAAGCGCCGACAATGGAAACTAAAATCAGCAATCCTTGTAGTCCTAACAAGACGGCTGGAATTGGGGATGTCCCCAAAATTGCTGCTATTAATGAGGCGGCAAAAGCGGCTAGCCAAATAGCGACTAAAAGCGATAGGGGAGGGACGGATAAGTCGAGGGCGATCGCCAATAAGTCAAAACGTTTTTGCTCGACTGAAGCTGCAGTCAGCCGGGGAGTTTGAGTTAACAATGTCTGTATGTGACCGTGTTCCCACCTGGTTCTTTGACTTTTAGCTGCTTGCTGCTGCTGTGGCAAACACCCGGTGACGTTGGCTTCGGGGCAGAATACTGTTGGGTGTCCGGCGATCGCCAAATCCAAACTCATCTGCATATCTTCAACAATATTGCTGCTAGCTAGGGAAACTGATCGAATTATCGACCAGGGAAAAGCCATGCCAGTACCTGTTAGTAATGATGGGAATCCTAACTTTTTTAATCCGCTGGGACGAACTAAGTTTTTCACAAGAAAAGCTAAAGCAGAAATGGAATCTTTAGGAGTAGGATTTGGTGGCTGTTCCATGAGATAAGTTGCTTGCACGGGTCTTTGTTCAGCAACTGCAACCCTGGCTAATTTTTCTATAGAGTCTGGCTGACAGATGCAGTCTGCGTCAACCATGATGACTACTTCGGGGGGGTCGGATTCGATCGACTGCAAGCCAAAATCCAGTGCGTATCCTTTGCCCTTGCGTTGTGTGTCTTGGCGCTCGATCGCACTTGCACCGCAGTTACGGGCGATTTCTGCCGTGGCGTCCGTGCAGTTGTCAGCAATCACTAACAGGCGGTCTTGAGGTGTTAGCTGTGGCAATATGGTGGAGATGGTGGCGGCAATTCCTGCTGCTTCGTTGTAAGCGGGAATTAAAACTGCTACTTTGGGGCGGGGTGCTTTAGTTTCCGCTGTGGGGTCGAAGCCGGAGAAGAAAGCTGCACTGCATTCTAGAAATAGAACTGTAACGGGAATGAGAAGGATCAGGGCGATCGCCAATAGCACAACATCTATCAATAGGAAGAGTAGCTGATTAATTTCCACAATTATAGTACCTTAATTTAATTTTATTGGTTGCATTCATTGAGTTTATTTAATCTAATTGCACCTTTGTTAACTCACAGCGCCACTCTATCTCAAGTATCATCCTACCATGCCTGCAAAAAATCACCGTTATCACCTTTGTTGTGAGGACTTAAGTCTTCCTAAAACTACTAGGACGATCGTTCTCACTACAAATTAATTTGATTGCGGTTGTGCGATCGAATATGATATCATATCATGTCTATTATGACAATGTTAAGTCACTCTATTTAATTAAACATCAAACAAGCCCAGACTGGAGAAACTAGGTTTCTTTTAGAAACCTGGTTTCTGGGTGTTATATTTTTTTTAATCAACTAAACACTTCGTCGATGTTTAACATCAAATCCGGTTGCATCGGAATCATAAAATCGAGTCAACAGTTAACACTCAACCATTTAGTTTTTCGACCAGCCTGTCAACAGTCAACAGTCAACAGTCAAGAATCATTTCGCTCCTGCAACCGGAATTGATATAACTCATTCATCCCCTGTGGGTGGCTACTCAGGAAACAATCTCCCAACTCAAAATTATGTTCAAGCTACGCTGCATCGGGCATAGCAACAGGTTCAGATTTTTTGGTGGTGAACTGTGCGGGGGCTGCAAATTCTCTGAGATATCTCGATATCGATCGCAAATATCCCACTTCTGCTTGAATCACATCCAGCGTAGAAAGACTCTCAACTAAGTCATCAAACTCATCTGCAGTAACTCCAGCACTGTGCAAGACTTCTTGGTTAAGCCGGCCGCAGATTCCTTGCAGGAGGAGTTGGATAATCTCGCTATAGTCAGCGATTTCCGTTCCGTAACCTTGCAATTTCTTGGGATTGATTCCCCACTGCAAAATCTTCAACAAGTCTTCAGGGGCACTCCACGCAAAAGAGGAAGCAATCACTTCTTTTTCCGCTGCTACAAGAGCGTGCTTGATTTGCACTTCGGGGAAATCTGGATCGATGATTAAGCTTTCCAGCTTCGACACTTGTTTATCTAAGACAGGCAAAGAAAAAGGAGCTAATTCTACACGCACCATGTCGCCTGTATCGTTAATACTTCTAAAAGGATCTTCCAACACATTAATTAAAAGGTGAATGTCTGTAGGTTTTTTCCAGTCAAACTGTCCAAGGAAAAATGGTTCTTCGTATCCCGGCAAAAGTCCTTGAAAATAAATCGGCAGATTTTTGCCTGATTCAAGAATTTTATAAAGAGCTACTTCCAAAGTTTCTGTCGGCCACCCGAGATTACTTACGGCAACAAATTTCAGTTTTCCGGGAACGGACACAATCAGGGAATTCAGCAATAAATGTACGGCTTCAAAAAGATTTTGAGCAGTTACGTAGCGGTGGGGAGCGTGAACGTTGACAGTTTTACCTTGCTCTACTTTTTTGGACATTTGCTCGCAGAACAAGCTATTTTCCAACATATGAGTAAAGCGAACCATCCCGTAAGTGACGCCTCCTTCTTGAGCTGCTTTGGCAAATTGCCATTCGGCAAACTTCTTCGAGGCGGCGTAAACTTCGGTTGTAAAATATCGAGATGTTTTGCCTGTCGAAGAGAAGATGCAGTGTTCTACACCGTATTCTTCGCAGAGTTGAATGACGTGTTTACATCCTAACAGGCTGGTTGTAACTGTTTCTCGGATTTTGATTTCAGCTAGTCCGGGTTGGCGCTGGGCTGCTAGGTGAAAAACAATTGCTGGTTTTTCTACCTCAAATATGTGTTTGAGCGCGTCGAGGTTGCGAATATCGACGGCATAGAAAGTTACAGCACCTTCTCTGGTAAAAAGCGGGAGATTTTCTTCGGGGTTTTGACATCGGGCGTTGTCTGCGGAAATGATTTTAGTTGCGCCTAATTCGAGGAGTTTTGCGATTAAGAAACGACCGACACATCCTTCTCCTCCGGTGATTAAGATGGTTTTTCCTTTGATTTGGCTGGTGACTGCAGATGCGTATAGGTGAATAGTGCGACCGCGCACGTCGCTAAAAGGTTCGCTTTCTAATTGTCCGTCGGCTTGATAGGCTGCGATTAGCTGTGCTGTGAGAGTTTTTAAGGCCGCGAGGATTTCAGGATCTTGGGGTTCCGGGGAACCGGGCGGAACTAGCTGCTGGATGCGCTCAATTATTTCCGCTTTGCTGACACCTTCAAACACTTCTCTTTGGTTAAATGCACTCTTCACTTTTTTTGCTCCTTTAAATTCTAGAAATACCGTTGCTGATAAGCGCGTTGTTAAACAAATTTTCGAGGGACAGAATCTTTAAAAGTCTGCTTGGTTTTAGGATTTTTTCGACGGAAAGCTACTTAATTAGGAAAACACGCCATTGGCTGGGCTTGTAGTTTTATTAAGCCCTTTTGTAACCTGCTTACTTCTGCGATCGGCAAATATCGGCAAAGTCGGAATGTTCTCTATCAAATATTTGTCACTACAACTATATACTTAAATGGCTGAGTGTTGGCAATACTCCGAACATATCTTTACTATTTCTTTGCAATAACCTACGAGTTTTCACGCAATTTTAAAGTTTATGTAAAGTAGGGTCTACGTTTAAAAAACTTAACAATACACTCGACATTATTGATGATAGCATTTTACTTTTTAATTAAAATGTATTTTTGGGTACTAAATATAGTTTTATTTTAAGTAAAAATACGCACAAAAGCCTTAATCAAATATTTCCGCCTGCTAAAAATCTTGTTACTTGATGGGTGGGGTAGTCCTGCAGTGCCTACCCCTGTATGTGTGCTGCTATTAGGCGCGAACGGTGCGTTCTTTTTTGCTGCCTTCAAAGCCACGAGCGTCCCCAACATCATAGCCCCCTGTCCGCAAGCGACGGTCTAAATCGCTGGCTTCGGGAGAAGTTTTGGCGGCTTCTTCGATCGTCACTCTGCCTTCAAGCACCAGTTTGTAAAGACCCTGGTTGATAATCTGCATTCCTTCGTAAGTATCATGCTCCATTAATCGGAAAGCTTCATCATCAGCACCTTTCATCAAGTAATCGTGCATGGCAGGTGTATTCACCAAAATATCGTGAACTGCTACCCGACGGTTGTCAACTGTTGGCAGCAAAAGTTGGGCAATTACTGCTACTAAAGAATCGCAAATTTGAATCCGCATCGCCTGTTGTTCCTCGGGCGGGTAGAGGTTCAACAACCGGTTAATAGCGTTAATGGCGCTGCGAGTGTGGAGAGTTCCCAATACTAAGTGACCCGTTTGAGCTGCTTGCAACGCTGTATTGATGGTAACGCGATCGCGCATTTCCCCGATCAGAATTACATCTGGATCTTCCCGCAAAACAGCCCGCAAAGCCTGCTGAAACTCGTGGGTATGCAAGCCGACTTCCCGCTGGCTGACCAAGCATTTTTTAGAAGGGTGAATGAATTCGATCGGGTCTTCAATTGTAACTACGTGCTTTTGCTCCATCTGGTTGAGGTGGTCGATCATCGCAGCTACAGTTGTCGATTTCCCCGAACCGGTAGGCCCCGTAACCAATATTAATCCCTGCGATCGCAAAATGATATTTTTGAAAACTTCTGGCAACCTCAAGGAATCGATAGTAGGTATTTCCAAACTAATCAACCGCAATACTAGGGCACCGCCGCTGAGAGAATCAAAACAGTTTAGCCGACAACGCACGAAGCCTGGGTAAAAAATTGCTGAATCTAATTCCTTGGTAGTTGCAAATTGTTTTCGCTGTTCGGGGGTGAGAATTTCGGCTAGGTAATTTTCAAAAATTTCTGGGGTTACTTTGGGGTGGTTAGTTGCTACTTGCATCACGCCCCGAATCCGAAATCGAGGTACTTGGCCGACTCGGATGTGAATGTCGGAAGCTCCTGCGCTATGGGCATCTCTGACCATTTGTTCGATCGTACTGACGGGTGTCTCGACAGGCCGCTGCTGCTGGGCTGCGGGGGGCGCACTCGGCGCAGGTGGAGGTGGCGCGGGAGTTGCAGCCAAGGGCGGGGGCGGGGGCGGTGTTCGTCGGCGGCCTTGAGCCTCTGGTTGAAGGGGTGTAGGATTGTTTAATGGGTTCATTTTTTGGTCTCCAGTCAGTCTATTTTAGATTTTAGATTTTAGATTTTAGATTTACTCGACAGATTAATCTGGGAGCAGGAACTAGAGTCTAAAATTTGGAGATCGACCCTGACTGAGTGTCGGGGGCTTGTATCCGTTCTTGGGCGGGGTCAATGTAGATTTATTGCGAAAAAATGCCCGATTTCTAATTTTATCGCTCGCAGCTAATTCGGTGTTAAATGCTGAGAATATTTTACAATTAGGCTGGATGGGGCGATCGAGTAATTAACAATTTCAACTCCTATGAACATCGGTCACAAAATCGCCGACTGGCTCGAAAATCGTGCTGTTACCCCTGCCTACGCGGGTTGGCTGCTGTCGGGGATGACGGTTTTCTTTTTTGGGTCGGCGACTAATACAATGTCTGGGTGGCTGTACGTGCTCAGCGGTGGGGGTTTGGCGCTGTTGGGAGTAGCGGCGGTTTTGCCGGGAAAATCGCTCCGTTCGCTGGAAGTCCGTCGCCGCCCGATCGAACCGGTGAGTGCGGGCGATCAAATCACCGTCGAACTAGAAATCGAAAATCGCGCCCGCCAACCTCAGACTCTCTTGCAAGTGGTAGACATCTTGCCGTTTGTATTGGGAGAACCGGTTGTCCGCCCGATCGAAGTCATAGAGCCGAACAGTATATACAGGGATACATACTATCTGGAAGTCCGGCAGCGCGGCGTCTATCGTTGGCAAGAGGTAAACTTGAGGACGGCGGCACCTTTAGGGTTGTTTTGGTGCAGACGCAGCCGCCCAGTCAAAGCGGTGGCGGTTGTGTATCCAAAGGTTTTGCCGTTGAGCACTTGTCCTTTGATCGATCGCATCGGTCAAGAAGACAGCCCGCAATTTTACAATCGCAGTCGAGCGCAAACTGCTACCGAAGGCCTCACCCGCAACCTGAGACCTTACCGCCACGGAGACCCGACCCGCCTGATTCACTGGCGCACCAGCGCCCGCTACGGAGAACTGCGGGTGAGAGAGTTAGAAGTTGCAGCCGGCGGTCAAGAAATTATTATTGCTCTCGACAGCGCTGCGGCGTGGCAGCCAGAAGAATTTGAACGAGCCGTGACAGTTGCTGCGTCTCTTTACTTCTATGCTAGCAAGCGCCTGTTAAACGTCAAACTTTGGACGGCCGCGACTGGACTCGTTTCGGGCAACCGGGTAGTTTTGGAAACTTTAGCGGCGGTTAATGCTGGGGAAGATGCGATCGATAATCGGTCGAAACTGCCGATAATTTGGCTGACTCAAAACTCTGCAAGTTTAAGCACTCTTTCCCCTGGCAGCCGCTGGGTACTCTGGCCGTTGGCAACTGCTGAAACCGGCGAAAAAACGTTAGTCAAACACGATTTACCTGGTTTGAAAATTCGCTCTGACCGACCGTTAGAACTTCAGTTACAAGATACTCTGGAAAGAGCGCTTAATTATTAAGTAAGATAGACCACGAACAAACCTGTGAAAGAGCGATTAGTTATGAAGATTGACTTGATTAATCTAAAAACTCAAGAACCATGATACACTACAGGAGTGTAATTCATCAACTTAAGGGTCTTACAGGGTCTGGCAATTGCTTGGCAAGTTAAAAGCAGCTTAGATTACTATGACTCCGGTCATAAACATCATATCTCATTCACCAAACAGGAGAAAAAATGACTTTCTGGGAGAAATTAAAGCAGAACGTATCACAAATCAATGATTCTCTGCAAACCAATATTTCCAAGTTTAAAAACAATGATTTTGCTGATGCCTCCATGGCAATATGTGCATTGATTGCGGCTGCTGATGGCACTATCAATACCGAGGAAAGACAAAAAACGGCGGCTCTAATAATTTCCAATAAAACACTCCAAATTTTTCCGGCGTCGGAGTTAAAGCAAAAATTTGATTTTTATTGTGAGAAGCTCTCACAGGACTTCGATTTTGGTAAAATTGAGGCTATCCAAGCGATAGGGAAACTTAATAAAAAACTAGATCAAGGTCGTGCAGTCATCCAAATTGGCATTATTATCGGTGGTGCAGATGGTAATTTTGACAAAGATGAAAAGAAGGTTGTCAAAGAAGCTTGCCATGCTGTAGGCATTAATCCTGGGGAATTCGATCTCTAAATTCAGCTATTTTAGGGTTCTAGCCAATCAATTATTCAAGGCTTTATATCTGCGAATAGCATTGTTCATTGAGTTTATTTGCTCTGCGTGAAATGAGGGAGGCATTAAGCTATGAACAGTATGAACGAGTCCATTGTGCATGACATCGGTCGGAAGTGCAGAATGATCGAGTCCGAGTGTATGTCCTATTTCATGGGCAATGGTATTTGCAATTAAGTTAGATAGTTGATTGAGACTAAGGCTGGCATTGCAAGAAGCATAGAATACTTGGTCAATCCGAATAATCGCCCGATCTGTAACCATTCCCGATTTGAAGCTAGCCACGCCGAGATAGTCAACCGGCTGGCTATCCACGAATATATAAACATGAGTAAAATCTTCGCCCCACTCTTTGCGATCGGGGGGATCAGATGTCAAAAATACTTTGATGCTTCTAAATGCGCCGTAGAGTTTGGAGAAGGCGTCCATCAACAGGGAAAAGATCGCTTCTTTATTTTCGGGTGCGACATCCATTCCTGATACATCTACCCAAATGCAACGGCGAAAATCGCTATCTTTATCCCTTAGAACTCCTCCACAGGAAGGGCAAAACTCCCACTCAGACCGGATACGGGAACGACAGCCCTGACAACGGAGTTTGGGGGGTTTAGTCAGGTTTAGCCGTTGAGAGAGGGGGAGTTTTAGCTGGCGATTGTGTTTGGTTAAGTCTAGGCGATCGTACAGAGACATTGATTCAGTGTCTGATTCCAGCAAGTAGAAAGCATCTAGGTATTGAGCGAGTTGTTAAGCATAGGTTTTCACAAGTTCCTGTAACCCATTAACCTTAACACCGTTACCGATGGCTGCCATTTTCCACTCATCATTATGCTTGTAGATTTCTGCCATCAGCATCCCCGTCATGCCTTTGTATTCAGAACCTGATAGGTTATATTTTGCGAGTTCTTGATTATTAGACGTATTAACCAAACGCACAAACGCATTTTGAACTTGTCCAAAGTCTTGCTTGCGTGCCATGCAATCGTAAATGTTAACTGTGAAAACCAGTTTGACAATTTGCGAGGGAATTCGAGATAAATCGACGAGAATTTGCTCGTCATCTCCCTCTCCCGCTCCAGTCAGATTATCACCTAGATGCGTAATAGCTCCTGAACGGTGGGAGAGATTGCCAAAATAAACGATATTGGTCATATCATTCACTTTGTCATTTCGATCTAAACAAATCACTGAGGCATCCAAGTCATAATCTGGAGCACTGCTAAAAGCCCCAAACAAACCCCCACCGGAGCGTTTTGCCACATCCCAGCCTAATCCGCAGATCAGTTTTGTTAGCCCTGGCGCTTCTTTGGAAAGCGAGATGCGCTGTCCTTTTTGTAGGTTAATTCCCATGTGTTTTACCTTTTAGCTATAGCGATCGAGTAATGCTTGTAAACCACCTTGATAGCCGGCTCCCACTGCATTGAGACGCCACTCACCGTCTTTCCGGTAAAGTTCAGCCATGATCAGTGCCGTCTCTATGGAATAATCTTCTACAAGGTCATAGCGAACAGCTTCCTGTTGTGTTTGGGCATTAACGATCCGCACGAAGGCATTTTGCACCTGACCAAAATTTTGACGGCGTTGCTGTGCTTCATGGATGGTTACAGTTACAAGAATTTTTTGGACATCATTAGGCACTTTTTTGAGGTTGATTTTGATAACTTCATCATCCCCCTCGCCGGCCCCCGTGAGATTATCTCCCATGTGCTGCACGGATTTGTCTGGATCTGGACTTGTGAGATTGTTATAAAAAATGAAGTGATTGTCAGAAATTAATTTTTCATTAGCACCTAAGAGGAACAATGATGAGTCTAGGTCAAAGTCAGAACCCGTGTCTGTAGCTTTAACGTCCCATCCCAGTCCTATGAATACTTCTGAGAGACCGGGTGAAACTTTCTCAAGTGATACCCGTTGTCCTTTGGTGAGAGATACTGCCATGATTCAATCTTCCTCTTTATTAGAAGTGGTTATGGAGGGAGCCGCACTTGAAAACTTTGTTTAAGTTTTTGATGGAAATAGTTGGAGAATTTTAAATCTTAAACAATAAGAATATTAGCTAACTGTGCCGATGTCAATAGGGGTTACAACTCTTAATTATTTTTTTTGTATGAGTACCAAGCAATCATGCCCTGCCTCCCACAGTTGTGGGATCTCAGCTTGGATTATTGTGCTTGTGTATTTATTTTGAAGTCTCGGAACTTGGCTCTGTTTTGTGATGCCCGTGACCATTAGCAGGCCGTTTCCACAAGGCGCTCCGCTGGGAAGTCTCCTGCGTTGCAATACCATCGACTTGTGGCGTCGATGGTGTTGCGACGGATTCCCAAAGCTTGAGCAACTTCGATTTTCTTCATGCCATTTAACTCGATCGCTCGGATGACCTGATGAAGGAGGTATAAATTTACAGTTTGTGCCCCAAAGTCTGCGCGATCGCTCTGCAAAACTGGCCACTAATTGTAGTCTATTTTCTAACCGACGAAAGCGGTTGCTATAGTTTAATTTAAATGCCGATCGGCTCGAATCGAACTCTTTGCCTGACAATAAAATCTCAATCCCTATCACTCTGTAGTGTCGGGGAGAATTTCGACTACATACTCCGGTACATATTCGGGTCGATTTTCGGGCCGATTCTGGGGCAAATTCTGGGGCAAATTCTCCGGTGGATGCTCGATCCTGACTCGCCGGATCGGGAGATTTGCAATTAGTGCTGTGGCCCGCTGGTCGCTCTCCAGCGAGAACTCAGACCCGGTGGTATCGATTTCCACGTAGCGAGACACCACCTCTAGAATTTCTCGGCGCATAGACTCAACCATTTCTGGGCTGAGTTCTGAGCGATCGTGGGCTAGAACCAGTTTGAGGCGCCGTTTTACCTCGTCGCGGCTGTTGTCAGGGGTGCGCGGGAAAAGTCGTTCGAGAAGTGTGTGTATCATGGGTCAGGCTGGTTTGTCAAGGGTTAGGCATAGAAAACGTTATACGATTTTCGATTTTCGATTGGGGAATCACTCATTCCCTAATGGTTTGAAGTTGACCTACAGTTTCATTCTTTTTGGGAACTGGTGTCACGGGGAGAAAATTTGGGCTAGTTTTTGTGATGCGGTCGCTGCTGTTAAAGATCGATCGCCAATATTGCAGCACATCACATAATTTTAGTATTTAAGAACTTGCGGAGGCGAGTAAAAAAGTTTTCTCGACGGGGATTGAGATCTAGAAAATCAACTTTTTCGCCTTCTAAGCGGCGGGCAATATTGTCGAAGGCAGTTCCAGCTAAAGAGGCCGTTTCCGACAATACTAATGGTTCGCCTCGGTTGGTGGAAACGATGACGCGCTCGTCGTCGGGAACCACGCCTAACAGCGGAATGGCGAGGATTTCCCGCACGTCTTGCACCGACATCATATCATTTGCCAGCACCATTGCGGGTCTGATCCGGTTGACGATCAGGTTGATTTTCTTGACGTTGTTGGCTTCCAGCAGGCCGATGACTCGATCGGCATCGCGGACAGCAGCGATTTCGGGAGTGGTGACAATTATCCCTTCTTGAGCCGGGGCGATCGCATTTTGAAAACCTTGTTCAATTCCAGCAGGAGAGTCGATCAAAATATAGTCGTATTTCGCTCCCAACATCCCCACAAGCTGCTTCATTTGCTCAGCGCTGATGGCATCTTTCATCCGAGTTTGGGCAGCCGGCAACAGCACCAAGCGCGGCTGCCGCTTGTCTTTCACCAAAGCTTGCTCTAATCGGCACTCTCCAGCGAGAACTTCTAATGCCGTGTAAACAATGCGATTTTCTAAGCCCAGCAGCAAGTCTAAATTTCTGAGACCGAAATCGGCATCAATTACGGCAACGTTGCGTCCCCGCTTAGCTAAAGCCATGCCGAGATTGGCTGTGGAGGTGGTTTTTCCTACCCCGCCTTTCCCTGATGTAACAACAATAATGCGAGCCATAAGCGATTTTAGATTTATTGGGAATTGGTGATTGGTAATTGGTAATTGGTAATTGGTAATTGGCAATTGATAATTGGTTTTATTGTTGGTTTATATTTAGCAATTATTCTTTAGTAATTTGGCAGCAATCTGTTATCCAGTGAATTAACTCAACACTCACAACTCTCCTTGTAATACTAATTATATATTAATTTGCACTTAATTTTGAAATTGTCCTTTAGTGGCTGATTTAGCCAAGGGAAAAATTATCAAGTGCAGACTTAAAGAGAAATAGTATTACCAATTACTCATTACTAATTCCTAATTACTCATTACCAATCACCAATTCCCAATTACCGATTACTCATTACCCCCGACTAACTGCGATTTGTCAAAATCAGAGGCTCTACCGATCCGAATCCCTTGAGGTGTCACATAGGCGACTTCCGGGAAAAACTGAGCGGGTGAGGTTTCTGGGCCTCTGGCAACATACTTAGCAATCCTAATCACCATCGGTTCCATCTGCAAGGTCATAATCACGCTTTTGGTATTGCCACCGGCACCGGCGTGCACGACTCCCCGCAAACGGCCCCAAACTAGGATATCGCCTCCGGCGATGACTGAGCCGCCGGGATTTACGTCTCCCAAAAGTACGATCGTGCCTGGATGGCGAATTTCTACGCCCGATCGCACTGTCATCTGCAAATATAAAGGTTCCGCCAGGGATTGCGGTTTTTCGGCTGCGGCTTTATTCAGGGAAGAAACCGGAGGCTGCTGTTCTACACAATAGCCTGCTGTAGCAGCAGCAACGGCGGTTTGGCGGCGACTGGTGTGGACTCGTTTGAGTTGCAGTTCCACTTCGGAGAGGGCATCAGCGATTTCTTGTAGTTGGCGGATATCTAAAAGTCGATCGTTCGCCATCAATTGTACTTCGGCATTTGCCTGCCAAAAGCGTTCTCCTGCATTCAGTCTGACTTTTAGCTGCTGCCAAAGTTCAGTCCAAGTCGAGGCCGTGGCTGTTGGTAATTCACTGGTGTTAGTTTCTGAGGGGAGTAGCAGTAGTAGCTGTCCATCTTCTGTTTTAAGGCGGACTTGCATATCAAGGCTGACTTCGGGTGTCGCTTGAGGGGCCGGTTCCGCAGCGGCTCCGGGGAAAACATCGGGTGTCATGGACAGGTCTGAGTTCGGGTATGGACAGGTTAACATCAATATTAGCCTGAGTGGTCATTAGTCATTAGTCATTAGCAGGGCACTCCGCGCGCACTTTAGACAATTATAGGACTTACGCATGGGGGTCTAGAAACCGGGTTTTTTTACAAAAATACTTCGTTGCAACCGACAGATTCGGTAAACAACCCGGTTTGTTCTATCGGTGCATAAATCCTGAATTACTCATTACCAACTCCCCATTCCCAATTCCCCATTACTATATGCAGCAAATAGAACGTTATCGCGGCAGTCTTCTCGGTTTAGCAGTTGGCGATGCTCTCGGAACAACTTTAGAGTTCCATCGCCCCGGAACGTTTGCGCCTATTAACGATATGGTTGGCGGTGGCCCGTTTCGACTAAAACCGGGCGAGTGGACGGATGATACTTCGATGGCGCTTTGTTTGGCTGAAAGTTTGATTGAGAAACAAGGTTTCGATCCAGTCCATCAATTAGAAACATATCTGCGGTGGAGTAAAGACGGACATTTGAGCAGCACTGGTGAATGTTTTGATATTGGAAATACTGTGCAGCAAGCTCTTGGGAATTTTGAAGATACAAGAAAACCTTTCTGCGGTTCTACCGATGTTTGGACTGCCGGCAACGGTTCGATTATGCGTTTGGCTCCGGTGCCTTTGTTTTATGCGAAAAATCTTTTGGAAGTCATAGATAAATCTGGAGAAAGTTCGAGAACTACTCACGCTGCTGCTACTTGTGTGGATGCTTGCCGCTATTTTGGTAATTTAATTGCGGGGGCTGTGAATGGGGTTGCTAAAGATGTGTTGCTTTCGGAAAGATATTGTCCGATTGGTGGCTATTGGGCAGCAAATCCGCTGGTGGCAGAGATTGATGAGATTGCGGCGGGTTCTTTTAAATTGCGACAACCTCCTGAAATTCAGGGTAGTGGTTATGTTGTCAAGTCTTTGGAGGCGGCACTTTGGGCATTTTACAACAGTTCTTCTTTTGCTGAAGGCTGTTTGTTGGCTGTGAATTTGGGCGATGACGCGGATACAACTGGTGCGGTTTACGGACAGTTGGCTGGGGCTTTTTACGGAGAATCTGGTATACCGCAAAAATGGCTCTCGCAATTAGTCGATCGCACTTTAATTGCATCTTTTGGCGATCGGCTTTTCTCTTTATCTAGTTAAAATCGATGTTTTAAATCAAGGGTGACAATTCCCAGGCATAACATAAATAATTGTAGGGGCGGGTTCACCGAAATATATGACACCCACCGACAAATCAGATAAACCCGCCCCATCCCATTCAGAAACTAGCAACTTGAGTTAATATAGATAAATTTACATCAACATTTCTGGTTGAAGGTTAATACAATCGTACTCGAAGCTCCGTCTCTCAAAGCCAAACCAACCGTCACCTGGGAACCCCTAGCAGCTAACTTCGTATTACCCGACGATCCGGTGGAAAATACTCAACAACCTTCTCTCGCGGATGCTCTCACCGATACACGGGGAGCCGCAGAATTTATCCAGCCAGAAATGCTGATTGCCTCTCATTTGGGGTTAGTCGCCACAGTCAATAAAAAGATTGTTGTCAAAGCTCCAGACTGGTTTTATGTGCCACAAGTGCATCCTTTAGCAGAGGGAGTAATTCGCCGTAGTTATACTCCTCATACTGATGGTGCTAATGTGGCGATCGTGATGGAGTTTCTCTCGGAAGCAGAGGGAGGAGGACTATCGGTCAGAGCCACTCCGCCCTATGGTAAACTCCACTTTTACGAACAGATTCTTTAAGTACCTACTTATGTCACTTATGACCCCTACGAAGGTATTTTAGAAGTGCGCTATTTGCAAGATGGGCGGTATGTTTTACATTCACCCAATGAGCAGGGGCGGGTGTGGATTCCACAACTGGAACTATATCTGGGGATTTGGTCGGGGGAAAGGTTGGGACAAACCATGAACTGGCTGCGCTGATGGGATGATGTAGGTAATTTGTTGCTGTGGAGTTGAGAACAAGCAGAGTCAAGAAAGGCAAAGGGCTGAGCAAGAAAGACAAAGGGCTGACCAGGAAAGCCAAAGGGTTCAACGATGGGTGGCTAAGTTGCGCGAATTGGGAGTTGATCCAGATTGAACGCTGATTGAAAGCTAATTTGCGCCCTTAATACACAGGACTTACCCCACCATCTACCAGAATAGGCGCAACCACAGGCAGATTGCCCCTACAAAACGCTATATTTTGTTGTTCGTAAGTCCTGAATCAAAAATCAAAAATCAAAAATCGACAATCAATTGACGTGTGTAGCAATTCGTGACACATGTCTTCGCGTTTATCTAGGGTGTGTCATCAATTAAAAGAGTTGACAAAAGCTGGCGAATGTGCGTAGGGTTCGGATCGCTCACTCAAGCTTCAGGAAAACCCGATGACACGGCGCTACTGGCAGCATCAGTCATTTGGTTGGCTTAACCCTCCGATCGCTACTCACTACACGTTAATTCTGTTTTGTCAACCAACCTAATTAATGACACGCCCTACATATAAAAAATATTTATGAATAAATCTTAAGTTTTAATTAAATTTAGTATTATAATTTTGGTAACTTCCAACTAAGTATTTATTCTCACTATGATAGCGGATCAATTTCCTTGGCTGACCGCAATTGTCATCCTACCCCTGGTAGCTTCCCTCGCGATCCCTTTTCTGCCGGATACAGACGGCAAAACCGTGCGCTGGTATGCCCTAGTCGTAGGTATTGCAGATTTTGTATTAATGTGCTGGGTGTTTTGGACTCATTACGATCCGAGCATCTCTACTTTCCAAATCGTCGAGCAATATTCCTGGATACCTTCTTTAGGCCTCAACTGGTCTGTTTCCGTTGACGGACTGTCAGTTCCGTTGGTACTGTTGGCGGGATTGGTGACGACGCTATCAATCTTTGCAGCCTGGGAAGTCGATCGCAAGCCACGACTCTTCTACTTCCTAATGCTGGTGATGTACTCCGCACAAATAGGAGTGTTCGTCGCCCAAGACATCATGCTGCTGTTCATTGTCTGGGAACTCGAACTAATTCCGGTGTACCTGCTAATCTCGATTTGGGGCGGACAAAACCGTCGCTACGCAGCTACCAAATTCTTGATTTACACCGCAGGCGCTTCCATCTTTATTTTGATAGCTGCCTTAGCAATGGCATTCTACGGCGGAGGCACCCCCACCTTCGACATGGTAGAACTAGGCTTGAAGGACTACCCACTGGGTTTAGAATTATTCCTTTATGCGGGATTGCTGATTGCCTTCGGTGTGAAACTGGCGATTTTCCCCTTCCACACTTGGCTACCGGATGCCCACGGTGAAGCATCTTCTCCCGTATCGATGATTCTGGCCGGCGTATTGCTGAAAATGGGCGGATACGGACTGATTCGCCTGAATTTGGAACTTCTTCCCCAAGCACACGTTTACTTTGCACCGATTATGGCGGTGCTCGGCGTAGTCAATATTATCTACGGCGCGCTGAATTCCTTCGGCCAATCGAACATGAAGCGCCGCTTAGCGAATTCGTCGATTTCTCACATGGGATTCGTGTTGTTGGGTATTGCTTCCTTCACTGATTTGGGAATCAACGGGGCGCTGTTGCAAATGATTTCCCACGGTTTAATCGCCTCCGTATTGTTTTTCCTGGCTGGCGTTACTTACGATCGCACCCATACAATGATCATGGACGAGATGGGCGAGATTGGGAAAGTTATGCCGAAAGTGTTTGCCTTGTTTACCGCAGGCGCGATGGCATCTTTGGCACTCCCCGGCATGAGCGGTTTTGCTAGCGAACTCTCAGTGTTTGTGGGCGTCGCAACTAGCGATATGTACAGCGGTTCTTTCCGCGCGGTGACAGTGTTCCTGGCTGCTGTAGGACTGATTTTGACGCCGATTTATTTGCTCTCGATGCTGCGACAGTTATTTTACAACTGTGGCACCCTAGCTGCTTGCGACCTTGAGGATCTAAATCTGCAGAATCAGAGAAACAATCTGGATGAAGCGGTTTGTTTTGGTAATAGTTGCGTTTTGCCTGGTGATGCACCGTTTATTGATGCTAAACCTCGGGAAGTGGCGATCGCATTTTGCTTTTTGATACCGATTGTCGGCATTGGTTTTTATCCCAACATGGCGATGCAAGTCTACGATGCCAAGACTGTCGCAGTCAACGCAGAAGTCCGCCAATCTTACATCCAAATTGCTCAACAAAATCCTCGGATTTATGCGAATCAACTTTTGGTTCCCAAAATTGCTCAAGCTCAAAAATCGCCTGCTTTGGACAAAATTACAGGGTCTGAATCTGCATCGGTTTTTGGCATTGTCAAATAATTTTATCGAACTCTGTTTGTTTTGAAAATTGGGCGATCGCTTTTGTCAAAGGGCGATCGCCTTTTTGTTAGAAATGAGAATTAAATAACTTCCACTTTTGAAAGTGGGATGGGCGTCCCGCCCGTCCTTTTTCGACGGGCGGGACGCCCATCCCACAATAACAATTAAAATTGTAAGTTATTTAATTCGCGATCCTTAGCACTGAATTTCTGAAATAATCTGCGCCAAATTCTCCCTAGCATATCCCACCTCAAGAATCGATTTATCATCGAGATCAGAGGCTACTTTATTCAAGATATTTAGCGGTTCTTCAAAGCCTGTCGTCTTCACAAACAAAACTTGCAACCTATTTTTTACTAATGCTAAAATAGAGCGACTTGGTTCGCCTTTATCCCCTTTCCGTTTAGCAATGTTGATGCTCAATGTGTGAGTTTTCAACAGCCGCATCCTTTCTATTCCTTGGGTCTTAACCGTCTCCAAAACCTCCGCTCGAATCTGATCGACTAATCTATCCGTCACATATTGCACGATCAAAGGCTGAAGCAGAAAAACAGTTTCCCCGCCCTCACTAATTTTGTCAATCAGCGAGCGACGACCCAGAGAATCGAGATTTTTTAGCAAATCCGAAAGCGATGAATTGGCGAACATCTGCTCTCGTAAAGTTGCTAGGGAAATCTGGCTTTGAGCAATAGCAATCCAGTAGGCAATATCTTGTTCGGAACTCGACATTCGATCGAACTGCTGCGCCAGCAAATTGCTGATATGTTCTTCAATAAATAACGCCGTTGCTTCCAAAAGCTTTAAAACATTTCCCTCGAAAAACTCGTTAATTGTTGTCGCTACAATCTTTAATGCTAACAGATTGCCTCCGTACCGGGATAACAAGATTTCCAACTCTTGATCTTGAGGCGACAAACCTTTTTCTTGGAAAATTTCCCGCGCTATTTCCTCGGAAATAGCAGGTTTTAAAGACCGCACTTTTTCTCCCGCCAGCAAAGCCAGTTCTGTAGGTTCTTCCGAACTAACTAGCAGTAAACAGCTATTGTGATTGACCTCACACAGCCGCACAATTAAATCTCGATATCCTTCGCAGCCTTCGCGGTAGTGTCCCGCTAATTCTTCTGGTCTGAGAACCGCTTCAAAATCGTCTAAAATTACCAGACAGCGGTGTTTCCGCAGATACTCGACCAAGCGCGAAATTTTGCTGTTGAGGTCGATGGGTACATCGGGTTTTTGTTGGTGAGAAAAAAGTTGAATTAAGCTTCCTAGGAAGTCGGATGGTGTTGGTGTCGATCGCAGCGATCGCCAAATCACAAAATCAAACTCATTCTGTACCTGTTTTGTCAACTGCACCGACAGAGTTGTTTTGCCGCTACCTGCCAAACCAAGCAGCGCTACCACGCGACAATTATCTGATACAATCCACTGCTTTAAAGTAGTTAATTCTTCAGTCCGTCCGTAAAAAACCGAAACATCCGGTGCTTGGCCCCAATCTTCCTGTCGGTGTCCAATCGCCATCTTCAATAGAGAGCCTTTACCTCCACTAAAAGCGCTCGTTCCCTGATCGATGTGGTATGAAAACAGCAACTGATGCCTCAATTCCGAAAGCTTTCCAGGGCCGTTCCCCCCGATCTGAAACTTTTTGTAAACTTCGCCGAGTCTTTTGCGAACGGCGATGTCGCTAATGCCAAGCTTTGTGGCGATGGTCGCTGTAGATTGACCGTCGAGAGCCATAAACACAGTTTCTAACTCGGCATCTGTGACACCGCGCTGTTTGGCGATCGTTTGCACAAAGTTTTGAGGAATCGGAGTAGTCAAGGTAGGAATCTCGCCTATACTAAAAATCTATCTTCTATTATATTGTGTGAGTTATCGCAGGCGAGCAATTGAATCGAATCTACTAACGTTCAGCTTGCTTTTTGTTGTTTGGGCAGTTTTAGATATTTATACCCAATTATCGATTGTGATACAAGTTTAAAAAAATGCAACTCTAGGCCCGTGCTCCAAACCAATACACAATCAGTCATTCTCAATTATTTAACCCTTTAATCTAAGATGGTATGAGAAAGGGGAGCATCCCGCTTTTTAACTAAGCAGAAATACCGATCTTGATGTCGTTATTTAAATATGCACATCTCAGTCTTAAAATTTGAGGCACATTTTTTTCGTTCCACTGTGCACCTACAATCTTAATTCTTGCTCCAATCTGTTTAATTAAAGACTCTACAGCTCCCGAACCAATATCAATACCCTGAATAAAGATAATTTTGGTAATCTGGGATTCTTGACTGATGTTTTCGGAGATAATTCTGGAAATTTTTACTTTCTTTAGCTCTAACTCCTATAAATTCAGCTATAGCTTCTATTGTTGCTCCTTGCCACAGTTGGTTCTTCGCTCTCCTCAATCGTTTGAGCGAACCTCCTACTCTATGTAGATTTTCTATTCCCCTGATACCAATCGAGTACCTCTCTTCTTTTCTCAAGAGTCCCAATTTGCTTAAACAGATTCCACACCCCATCATGACCATCCCCCAAGCAGGTTATCGCTTCACTTTGAGGTTGCCTATTTACCCATGCCACTAAATCTGGATTATTTTGGAAAAAAGCTGCCCCTACAAAGGCGATGTACCTTAACCGCCTTATAGTTCCTCCAGATACTTTCTTCTCCTTCATGAGTTCTCAGTCTGACATTTCCTGCGTCTATACTCAATGCTTCTACTTGCTCCGTAGCTTGAGCCGAGGAGAATTCGTAACGCTCTAATAGTCGATGTTGTGTACTGTGCGGTACATAAATTCCTGTCAACATTTTGAGGTCTCTCTCGGCATTGGCAAAAGATTCATTTCCCACTAATAATAAACAACATTTTTCCAAATTAAAACTCAGACGACTTCCCTTCTTTATTCCCAGCCTTTGGGCTTGTTTACTCGATATAGTTATTTCTCCTACACAACTTTTTATGGTTCTTTTTCTACCCGAACCTTTTCCCCCCGCCGAGTGAAAAAAAAAACGCTAATTTCTGGTGCTACTGTCTCAATTAAATGTTCTCTCACACTCAGTTCTACGGATTCAAAGCTTTGTAGATTGTCTACTGGGGTATTCTTATAAAGGATCTCTGCTATTTCTTGGAGATTTATTTTGATCTTCTGCTGTTCTTCTGGGGTCATGCGAACTTGGATTATGGTAATTTATCTGCTTTCTATAGCAAGTCTATTTGAGTTGTGAATGTAGAACAACCTGAAACGCTTGTGATGATTGAATCGATTGTTTACAAATCAAATGGTTTTGCTATATTATGCCATCAGCTTAGCCAGACAATAGTCTGAGTATTTATACTGACTGCAAAAGTGGGATGCTCCCATACAACTCGCTCTAGAAAGACCGAGAACAGTATGGGTAGCAATTCAAGAAGTCGAGTTATCAAAATGCACAGGTAAGAAAGTAATAGCCATCGTCATGAATGCAGAGACTTTCGATACCGCGACTGAAATAGATTATTTGATGAGTAATTTTGACTTATCAACAGCTACAGAGGAGTGGATAGTAAAAACTTATTCACAAAGAAATTGGGTCGAAGTTTTCTATCGGGAAGCCAAGGGCTGCTTGGGGTTAAATGAATATCAAGTCAGAGATGAAAGCAGCCTTAAAAGACATTTTATTATGGTGTTTTGTGCCTACACTTTCATTTTGTGGCATACCTTAACAGGAGGATTAAGGCGCAGATGGGCAAACAAACCTTTAAACACTTTTACGCTATGCACTCGAAGCATTTCGGACAGCCATATCTTTTAGGTTTGTGAAATGGTTGAACCAAAATTGGGACGTATTCTCCGCTTATAAAGCCAGTTTAGGCTTTGTTTGGGCTTAAAATTTGTTTAAGTCCCGTTAGTTGCAATTTGGGGAAATATATCGGTTCTTCGATTTCCCCTCCCATAGTCAGGAGTCTCGCTCACTCAAATGTCCGGGTGTTGAAATCCGCCAATGTCACTACCTGTCGTTTAACTGCGTCTATATCTATCATAGAAAGGATGTGAGAAATTATCGGAAACCTGTTATGGCGACAAATGAAAGTCAAATAAATCACATTTACGGTTCAGAGGATGCTCAGGGTATTTTACAGCTTGCGATCGCGCGGCGACAGGATGAAGGGGAATTATCCAGAGTGCAGCTTTTCGAGATTGCAGCGGAATTGGGCATTTCCGAACAGGATATTGTAGCGGCGGAACAGCAATGGTTAGCAAGTAGAGGAGAATTTCAAGAAAAGCTGGTTTTTAACTCTTACCGTCGTCGCAAATTGCAGAAAAATGTGACAAAGTACGCAATTATCAATACTTTTCTAGTTTTGTTTAACCTAGCAGGTTCGCACGAGCTTTCTTGGTCACTGTTCATTTTACTCACGTGGGGCTTGGGATTGTCGCTGAATGCTTGGAATGTTTATCAAACTGAAGGGGAAGATTACGAAGAAGCGTTTCAGCGGTGGCGGTTGAAGAAACAAGTGGGAGAATCTATTGGTACTGTGACGAATAAGTTTATGAAGTGGTTGCAGTCGTGACTTGGTATGGTAAAAAACGCTATCGTCCTTTCTTTTACTTCACCTGGTGAAGTAATTCGGATTTTAACTCGTTATATCAATTCCGGTTATACCGGAATGATTATTGACTGTTGACTGTAGAAGGAGGAGTCGAAAAACTGAATATGTGAGTGTTAACTGTTGACTCGATTTTATGATTCTGATGCAACCGAAAACGATGTTACTGGAAAGAATAATTGTTAAGATGTTTTCTTGAACCTATCCCAAAGCGCGATCGCCCTTTATTGAGTTACAAAATGAAGGACACTGCAATGCCGTGTCCCTACAAATATCCCTCTTTTAGTCCCTCCCGCCAGTCGATCGCATTCTCTGGGCCCGAAAAACCTAACTTTCCTGGGGCAACTTTCCATTAACAGCATCTTTAACCACAGGATGAATTAAAGCAGATCGCAAACCTTGCCGAATTTCCGAACTCAAATACCGGCGCTGCAAAACCTGCCATTTTTGCCAAGCTGCATAGCGATTTGCGGCCAACAAACCAGCCAACTTCGGCAACTCTTTTTTCAGATCACGCTCGACAAAATCTGTCAGAAACTCGCCTAAAACTTCACTGTCTTGAATATCGCCCAAACATTCCTGAACAGCTTTCACATCTTCGACATAAACTTCGTAAGTCTCGCTGTAAAAATCTCCAAACAGATTCATCAAATAGCGAACTCGCTTAGCTTGCTTCCGCAAATCGTGCAGAATAGTTCCCTCGGCTGCTAACTTCTCTTCGACAGTCTCAGCATTTAAATCATCAACAACTTTAACTTTACCATCCTCATATTCCGTACCCAATAGCCAAGCCGGATGCAGGAAAAACTCACTGACTTGAGGTAACAGTAAATCTGGCAAAACCTCAGCAATTGGCAAATGTTCGATCGCCTGAAACTTCGGTTTTTCCAGCCAATCCTCGATCGACTGCTTCAGCGATTCGTAGCTTTTGTGCTCTAAAATCGCCCTCACCCCTTTCAAAGCCCGGTGGCGCTGTTTGAGCAAATTCAACAAAGCCTTATCCAAAACTTTCTGTTCGTCAGTGGGCAAATTCGGGTAATAGCGGTTTTGGAGACTTTCGAGCATCACATCCAAATCCCTGAGCGTTCCCAGAATCCGCCCCACCTTACCAATTTTACGTTCAGAAGCCTCTTTTGGCCAATCTAAAACCGGAGCAAAACCAGTCACAGCCGATCGCAAACGTCTCAATCCCACGCGCATTTGATGAAGTTCTTCCGCGTCTTTGTCTTTGATAACTTCAGCCTCGTGCGCTATACTTTTGCGGAAATATTTCTCAATCGCTCCAGATGCAGCGTCTCCGAGAGTTTTAACTTTTGCTGATGTTTTTACGTTCATGGCAGGTGTAGATTCCAG
Organism: Microcoleus sp. w1-18aA5; assembly: GCF_036701705.1. Taxonomy (NCBI): domain Bacteria; kingdom Bacillati; phylum Cyanobacteriota; class Cyanophyceae; order Oscillatoriales; family Microcoleaceae; genus Microcoleus; species Microcoleus sp. w1-18aA5. The sequence continues at coordinate 35,441 of NZ_JAUPTE010000055.1, forward strand.
ATCCCCGATTGACTTTAATTTGGATTTCAAGGCTTTGCTAATAAGGGGTTATATCCTAGCACACACTTTTAATTTTGGAAGCGCCACCACAATAAATCTTAATATAAAGTGCTTGACAATTTATACAAAATCAGAATTTAGCAATCTTCAATTCTTCAATTCTTCAATCCAAAATCCAAAATCCAAAATCCAAAATCCAAAATCCAAAATCCAAAATCCAAAATCCAAAATCCAAAATCTAAAATCTAAAATCTAAAATCTAAAATCTAAAATCTAAAATCTAAAATCTAAAATCTAAAATCTAAAATCTAAAATAAAATGTCCCTCCCTCACCCTTGAGCTAATAAAAATTGGATTTCTGGCGCGCTTTCCCAAATAGGTTAAGATCGCTGCAAACCGATGTTTATTCGCCAAAGGGTGAGAGAGGGTGCGATCGGAGGACAAGTTTTAAATTAAATCAAAACCGCCCAGCTTGTCCGACTTCAATGAAGCAGTTTAGCCTTTCCAGTCTTTCTCAGATTGCGAGAGCACGTAGGTTGCTACATCCTCGATTTGTTCGGGCTTCAAGCGGCCGGCGAAAGCAGGCATAGCATTTTTGCCCTTAGTTACCTGAGTGGTAATAGCTTCCAGAGAATTCATGCCGTACTTCTCAAGAGCTTCCTTTTTCAAGGTTTTCATAGCCATAACCACGTTGCCGCCACCGATGTGACAAGCAGCACAGTTGGAGCTAAAGATTTTAGCTCCGTTAGCGGCATCTCCTGCCAAAGCAGGGCGGCCAAAGCCGACGGTAAAAATTGCGATCGCTAACAGGGCGATCGATAAGAGTCTTTTCAACGCAGTTCTCCTCTAATGGACACGCAAAGGGTGATTCTTTAGATATTTTACCTGTTAAAACAGGCGCGATCGCGCAGTCGTATCGCCTTCTTCCGAGTAATTTACCACTTTTTGGCAGTGGCCATTCAACTCTCAAAATTCTCCACGCCCCAGCCCGGAGCTTTCTGAGCAGCCCGGATCACAAAAGCAGCTAAATTTTCAATCTCAGCCTGTGGCATCCAGCTTTCCGGCACTTGGCGGCACCAAAAAGTCTCCTCAGTACCGTCATAAGTCATCGGTTCTCTCAGATACCCCACCAGACTATTGATGTTGTTGCGGGGAGGCGTTGCCCCCTTGAGATCAGACAAAGACAGAGATATCGTCGGATCAGGCAAATTAGCTCCTCCGACGTGACAATTCAAGCAATTTTGCTCGAACAATACCTTGCCCGCAGACAAATCCTGAGCCGAAAACAAGCGAGTATGTCCCTCAGAGTCCAACTCCAGAGCCACAGGTTCGCTGGCTTGTAAATACCTATTCACGTAAGAATCGGCAGCAGCCAAAACAGGTTGAGGAGCCAACAGCACGGGCAAAATAATTAACATCCCCAACAGAAAGCAGACAAAAGCACCACGACGCAGCATGAGGGACTACAACCTTTTGCGATAATCAATGAGCCGGAGGTAAATTTTAGATTTCAGATTTTAGAGCGAAAAACCACCAGCCAGCAATTATTGCCGAACTTCAGCCCTCTCCCAATCCAAAATCCAAAATCTAAAATCTAAAATCGATTAGCGAGCGCCTTTGCCACCAGCCCACTGCTTGGAGACAATTTTTGGCTGCAACAGAATGTGACCGGCAATCGCGTACAAATCGTCATCCGAGAGATTTCTCATCTCAGCGAAAATATCCGCGCTCTTCATGCTCGGATGCAGTTCCGAAATTTCCTCAAACCCGTCATAAGTGGTGGGATTTTTCATAAAGTCCACCAGCGACTCAATATTATTCCGGGGCGGGTTGGCCAAAGCCAGAGTTTCCGGGCTCAAATTCACGTTCGGGTCAGTTTTGGTCATGCCCGCAGCGTGACATTGAGCGCAAGCCGAATTGAACAGGCGTTTGCCTTGCTCAACTTGTTTGAGGCTCAGCACCACTGGAGTACCCTTGTCATTCAAAGGCAGAGTGCGAAGTTCAGGACTCAGTTCGATAGCCATCGCACTGCTGACAAATAACTGAAATGTCAAGAATACAGCGGTCAGAGCAATGAAATATCTTTTAAGCATGGTTCTCCTTAAAAAAATCCGGCAAATTATTGAACGCTAAGAGATCATACCTGGCAAACAGATTTGTGTTCAAAATTCCCTCTTTCTACAACAACTGGCGAAAGTTTGTGCAGCCATACCTTTAAAGGTAGAGGAATTTTGCGATCTAATCTGCAAGAAGTTTTGAGTCGCGCCTTTTTTCGAGAGTGGACATAATTGCCTTAACATCCTCCAAAGCCAAACGGGTTTGAGGGTGCTTGTAGGCAATTTCCAACTCATCGCACAAGCGGATAACTTCTTCAACAGGGACGTTGAAGTCCTCTGCTATTTCTGCGATGGACAGGTCTGCAAAACCCATAATTTTTAGGTCGCTGACAGGTCAAAATTGAGTTGACGGCTATTAACTGAAAGCCGGACAATTTTAGAAAGCGCTGTTAGCTTGTTCTGTTAGTTTGTTCTGAGATTTTGTTTGATCTATCGCAAGCTAACTAACCGCTAACTGCGACTAGGCATTTTTGCCCAGCCTAACTTCAGGGCCAATCAACTTCCGATCAATATCATCCCACTGCTGCGTCGTTATTACCAATAGCACTTGCGCGCGCGGGGCTCAAAAGCCGGTGTCTGCGTGAACGTCTCGTTACCAAACTAAATATTTTTGGTAGAACCCGGCTTTTTCGCAATTCCTCAGCAATTTCCCTCTGTGCCGGGACTCACCAACAGACAATCATCCGGCGCAGCAGCTTAGGGAGAAAGCTTGAAAGCGTGAGTCTGCGGGGGCAAAGCGTGGTTATCGCTGGCTTCTAGGGCGGGGAATTCCGAGCCTGCCAAGAAAGGCTGGGGCTGGTGGAGGCTGATGAGCTGACCGAGAGTTTTCTTTAATTGAGTCCGGGGTACAATCAAGTCTACAAAACCGTGGGCGAAGGAGTATTCGGAAGTTTGATAATTTTCCGGCAGCTTTTCCCGCAGAGTTTGTTCGATTACCCTGCCGCCCGTAAAGGCCACAGTAGCTTTTGGCTCTGCAATTATAATGTCTCCCAGCATGGCAAAACTGGCGGTGACGCCGCCGGTGGTCGGGTGGGTCAAAATCGGGATGTAAAGCAGTCTCGCTTCCCGGTGGCGTTCCAGAGCCCCGGAAATTTTAGCCATTTGCATCAAGCTGAGCATTCCTTCTTGCATTCTTGCGCCACCGGAAGCGCAGACAATGATCACGGACAAGCGTTCCCGCGTGGCGTGTTCGATGAGGCGAGTTAGCTTTTCTCCGACAACTGAGCCCATGCTGCCGCCGATGAACTGAAATTCCATGACCCCGAGGGCGACTGGCAAATTTTCGAGTTTGCCGATGCCTGTTTCTACGGCGTCTAGGTGGCCTGTTTTTTCTTGAAATTCTCGGAGTCGATCGCTATATTTTTTGCGGTCGCGAAATTTCAGGGGATCTGTGGCGTGCAGTCCTTCGTTAATGGGTACCCAGGTATTGGGATCGATCAACTGTTCGATGCGATCGTCACTGTAAACTCTGATATGATGCCCGCATTCCAAGCAAACCATTTGATTTGCTCGCAGGTCTTTGGTATAACTCAGGGCATCGCAAGCTTCGCATTTATTCCAAAGCCCGTCCGCAATTTCTCGTTCCGGCCGTTCTTGGGAGTTCGGTACTGATTTTCGTCGATTTGCAAACCAATCAAATAGAGACATTAAAACTTGGTAATTGTTAACTGTTAACTGTTGACTGTTGACTGTTGACTGTTGACTGTTGTTATTTGTGAGTTGTTAGCTGCTACCAATAACTAATAACTAATAACCCATAACAACTGACAATAAAGAACAGACTTGACTACTGAGTATTGTCCTCTTCAATGGGACTGATGAGGAGCGATGCTGTTCGCTGGTGTTCTGGAAGAACTTGCAGGGCTGTAGCACTTCCAGCACCCAAATAAGATGCTATGCCCAAGTCTACAATCCGGGCTGGGATTTCATGAGCTGCTAGGAGCTGCTGCATTAATTCCGCTTCCCAACGAAAGCTAGTGGTTTTAAGTGTAATCCAAGACACGGAACAATTTTACCAATTTTTGAGACAATATTATGTTCGATCGCGCCTGACTACCGGCAGATCAGAAACTAAAATTCGGGAAAAACAACTGCAAGTAAGTAGATAAGATCGCTTCGCCCCACAGAGCAGTAATTGCTGTACCGAGAGCCAGAAACGGGCCGAAAGGCATGGGTTGACGCCGATCGAGTAACCCGATAGCGATCGCCCCGCCACCAGCAAAAGCCCCGGCTATACAGGCAATAAATCCCGCTAGCAGCAAGTATTTCCAGCCCAGCCAAGCTCCCATCAAGGCGGCTAATTTGGTATCTCCAGCCCCCATAGCATTCTGCCCCAGCCCGATCGTCCCGGCGAGTCCGATCGCATCAAACAGCCACAACCCGACAACTGCTCCCGCGATCCCGTCGAGTACCAGATAGTGTACCGAGTCGATCAAACTAAATGTCGGCCACCAACCTTTCGCCACCTGGAAAACCAATCCGAGCACCAAACCCGATCGAGTTAAAGAATTAGGCAAAGTCATTGTATCGCAATCAATCAAAGACAAAGCCAACAGCCAGCTAAACAAAGTCCAAAAACCAAGAGTTTGCACTGTTACGCCAAACCGCCAAAAGATTAGCAAAAACAGCAAACCCGTAGCTGCTTCCACCAGTGGATAACGGGCCGAAATCCGACTCCGGCAGTGATTGCAGCGTCCCCGCAGCCACAGCCAACCGAAAACGGGTATATTTTCGTAAGTTCTGAGTTGATTTAAACATTTGGGACAGCGAGAAGGAGGGTTGATCACAGACAAACCCGCAGGCAACCGATAAACTACCACATTTAGAAAGCTGCCAATAGCCGCTCCGACAATAAAGACGATCGCCATGACAAGGCAATTAAAGATAATTTCCATTAAGTTGACTGTTCACTGTTGACTGTTCACTGTTGACTGGGGTTATGTATCACTTGTTACTTCTCAATAGTTAGTTGTCAGTTGTTAGAGCCTGTACGGTCAATTACCCATCATAAAAGGTATTAATAGTCAAGAAGGCAAGTTTTCATAAAATCCTGAAAACATGGCTCTTCACTAGAAACCTATTTTAGTGCGAGAGTTCGAGCGGACATAATATTAGTGACTAATTATCAATTCCCAATGCCCAATGCTCAATTATCAATTACCAATTACCACCAATGACCAATTAGCAATTAATACATTTGAGATTCAATTTCCTCAAAAGTAACAAAACGTTCACCGGGCAATAAAATCGGCTGCGAAGCAAAAATTATCTGGCCTCGATCGCTTCCTTGACTGACAACTACACCCGCCGGACGCTGCATCTGATCGGAATGCACTTTCAGATACATACCATAGGCAGAGCGAGCAGCTCGGATCAAATCGGGAGCTAGCAAGCTGTGACTTTCGGAAGTTTCTATAGTGGGTTCTGGGTTTGGCTGATATGGAGTCACTGGAAACTTATCATAATGGTATAGGTCGAGTTACTGGTGTGGGCTCTCGATCGATAGAACTTACCCTATTTTTTAAGAATAAACTTAGGTGGAAATTATTAATAGATTAACCTACAATCCTCCCTTGGCTGCGATCGAACTGCGACTGCGATCGCTCCTTTCGGCTCAACTGTACGCTGCTGCGTGGGTAGATCCTTCCCCGGCAACGCTCATGGGGGTTTTCGAGCACCTGCGAACTCTGCGCTACATCCTCCACGACTACGTACCGAGGCTCGTGTCCGAATCTCCGCCCAATCCGGGCGAGGTGCGCTACCAGTGGCAAACAGGCACCTTGCTGTTCACGGATTTGGCAGGGTTTACCTCGCTGTTGGAAGCGAATGCGACCCAGGGGCGCAAGGGAGCTGAAAGCCTGCTGGGCGTGATTAACGACTATTTTGCCTCGATGATTGAAATTGTCAGCAAATCGGGCGGGGATTTGCTGGAGTTTACCGGAGATGCGATGCTGGTGCAGTTTCTGTCAGGAGTTTACCAAGAGGATACAGCCAGGGCGGTGCGGGCGGGTTTGCGGATGCAGCGGGCGATGGCTGAATTTGCCAATATTGAAACGGCGCGGGGTGTTTTGTCTTTGAGGATGCGGGTGGGCATCCACTGCGGCCGCTATATTAGTGCTGACATCGGTACCCCGCTGCGGATGGCTCACGTACTGCTGGGGCATTCAGTGCAGCAAGCCAAGCAAGCTGAGGGTTCTGGAACTGTGGGGCGGGTGTGTGTGACGGAAACTGCTAGAGAGTCTTTGGGAGAGCAATTTCGTTTTGAACCCGGGAAACCGGGTTATTTTTTGGTGGCGGACGATTTCACGGACGATCGACTCGGAGAGTATGATATCACTTTGACTGGGCGGCGGATGCCGAGTTCGGTCTTGCTCGATCGCAGCGTGGCGGGCTTGGTAAAAGAAATCGGGGAAGCTGTGAATCGGCTTGAACCCCTTGCTAGTTATATTCCCAAAACTATCCTGAGACTGCTGGTGGAAAATGCAGACAGGCGGAAAATTCCGCCGGATTTTCCTGAACCGACGGTGATGTTTGTCAACTTGATTGGTTTACCGGAGTCTGTGGACAAAGCTTCGCTGGAGGAAGAAGTCAATCTGATAGTGGCTTTTTCTCGGGTGTTTGCGTCGATTGATGCTGTAGTCTCAGCTAAAGGGGGCGTGTTGCAAAAAGTAACGGCGCACTTAGACGGTTCGGATATGCTGATTTATTTTGGCGTACCTGACGCTCACACAGATGATGCCAGCCGCGCGGCTAGTGCGGCGATTGCAATCCGAGATCTGATTGTAGGTTGGCCTCTGGTAATTATCGCGGGTGAAGAAGTAAAAGTAAGCTGTCAAATTGGGCTGTCGCGGGGGCCGGTGTTTGCTGCTGAGGTTGGGGAACCGCGAGGGCGTAGGGAGTTTAATATCCTCGGCGATACGGTGAATACGGCGGCTCGGTTGATGAGCAAGGCGGGGGAAAACCAAATTTTGATTGCTGAAAGGGTGTATGAGTCGATCGAGCTAAACTTCATTTGCGAGGCTTTGGGATCTGTTGCTCTGAAGGGGAAATCTGCTCAAACTCCGATTTTTGCTTTGCAAGGTGCAAAAGGGGAGAAGGGGAAAGCGGGCGTTTAAATAACTTTGCTGGGTAATAGTTGTAGAGGTTTTATGGTTCACAAAGGCAAGTACAGTACAACCGCTTTCCACTGTGACTACTAAATGTTATTTTTATAATTTTTTAGGATACATCACAAGAAAAACCGCCACTTCGTCAGATAAGTTCCGGTTGCATCGGAATGATTTAACCGCAGAGAACGCAGAGAACGCAGAGGGAGATCCCAGAGAGATGAATAATTCCGATGAGGGGCGGAATTAATATCACTCGCATAGACTAAACGGCTCTCCTGAGTTTATGGTGTAAAATGTACATACTAATACATTTACCATTATGAGCTTCCATCTAGACTATC
>NZ_JAUPTE010000056.1:0-26719 GCF_036701705.1 Microcoleus sp. w1-18aA5
TTAGTTACCTCAGTAGATATATTCTCTTTGTTTACTTATCTTAACATAGTTCGGTTTTTTTGCGCCGACCTACTTAGTTGATATTTACTATTGTCCCTCTATCTGCCTTGCTATTCATTAATTACATTTTTCTTAACATATTGGGGAGTTCAAATTATCAAAGAGGGATTTTAAAAACCCGACTTAATATTTTATGTAAGAGCTGTTAATACTTGAGTTGAGACTAAGTAGAAAATGGATTGGCTAAGGCTGATTGAACGATCGCAGTTCATGGCAGAGGAACTTAAGACGCTAATCAGGTACTTAAGAGTGTTTTTGAAATCGATGCTTGAAGGCAATCGCCTTCAAGCATCTAATATCTAGTTTAGATCATAATTTAATGTCATGAGTACAATTCAGGAGGCTCTGGATTTAAAGCCGGAAGCCGAGGAAATCGAGTTTCTGCGCCAGATTGCGGAACTCTTGGGAGTCGCCCGATCGCAAGCTGAATTATTTGCCCAGATGCCACAACAAGTTGCCCCCTCTCAGAAGTGAATCAGGCATTAAATGCCAAAGTTCAGAAGCGGACAATGAAACTAGCCCAAGTCAATCAGCCACTGCAACCGCAGATTAGGGTTAGTCAGCGATCCTCGCGGAATCGGGCAATTGAGGCAGTCGGCTAAGTTTTTTTACAAGTTTTTTTACTTACAGCGGATTCCAGGTTTATGAAGTACACCCCAGAAACCCGGTTTCTTCTGGATTTCTCGCCAGAAATCGGTTTTATTCAAGAAACCTGGTTTCTCTGTACTTCACTTACCTGGAAAGTGCTGTATATCCCTACGCCAACGGATGATCGCCCCGACGCTTTCCGATCGCGGTTTTCATTTCGGTGAGCTAAAAACCCGGTTTCTGAGCGTCTGATATCGTTTCCAGTTGGATGGGAATGATCAAGTCAAGGTCGCACAATTCCACATTCTCCCACTGACGGCTACCCACTCCGCACTCCCCATCATGTATGAGTGTTACCGGAATTGATATTATTTATTTACATACAATTTTAATGAGGAGCAATGTGATTAGCAAGTTACTTTTTAACTTTGCGCTCATCATAGAAATTAAAAAAAATCCTACTACAAACAGTTGATTTCTTTACTTATTCCAATACCTGCGCCAGTGAAACAAATTCTCCCATAAATTGCGCGAAAAAGTATTGCTGCCCAAGCGCTGCGACTCCCAAACAGCAGCAGTTTGACCGTTAATTGCCGAAAAACTCGACCAAATATAAGGAAGTTGGGCGATCGCCTCAACCTTCATCCCGTGACGCACCGCCAAAGCGATCGCGTGAATCAACTCAGCAGCTTGCGGCCCCACAATACTTGCTCCCAACATCTCCCCGTTGCGACGCCCGACAATCTTACAAAAACCAGTGGTATCCCCCGACATTTGAGCTCTTTCAACATTCTTGAAATATTCCCGACAAACAATCAGATCGTCTCCAAAACGGCGTCTTGCTTGCGCTTCAGTCAAGCCAACCCTCGCCAACTGCGGGTCAGAAAAAATCGCCCAAGGAATCCCGCGATAATCTATTTGAAACATTGGCAAAAACAAAGCATTTTTCACAGCAACGGCAGCTTCGTAATTAGCGATGTGAGGGAACGGATAACCCCCAGCAACATCGCCGATCGCGTAAATGCGGTGATTAGTTGTTTGCAGCTTTTCATTTAAAATCACGCCCCGATCGCTGAATTTAACCTTAGCCGCTTCGAGATTTAACGAGGAAAAATTGTGTCCCCTACCGGCGGCCAGAAAAATCTCCTCAGCTTCGATCGCCCTTGGCCCAGCTTGAATCCACTTTTTACCATCAATCACCCTAGCTTGAGTCACCTCAGTAGCAGTCAGAATCCGCACTCCCTCAGCTTCCATTCCAGCTTGCACCAAACCAGCAGCCTCCCGGTCTTCTTTAGCCAAAATGTGCGAACTTTTCACCACCAAAGTGACAGCAACCCCCAAGCGAGCAAAAGTTTGAGCCACTTCGACACCGCTGGGATCTGCGCCGATTACAGCCAAACTTTTAGGCAACTGGGGAAGTTTTGCTAATTCCCCAACAGTTTCCGAAGTAAAAAAGCCAGCAGACGAAAGTCCTTCAATATTGGGAATCGCCGGCAGAGTTGGACAAGCTAGCAAATAACAGAGCGATCGCAATTTTCGCCCGCCGACAACAAAAGCCAAATCCGGTTTCGCAACAAACTCGCCGTTGCCAAAAATAACATCCACCCCGCGAGCAGCCAAAAGGCCGAGAGAATCAATTTCTGACAAATTAGAAACAACACCCTCGGCCCACTTGAGAACCCCGTCAAACCCCAATTTGATCGGCATGGAGGAATTGGCGACTTCCCAGCGCACCCCCAACTGCTGGCGGCTGATCTGCTGAGCAAAACGAGCAGCCTCCCTCAAAGTTTGGCTGTATCTCCAACCAAGGTCGATCGACTCTTTCCCCCCAGTCGGCAAATCTTGGGAATTACTGAGCGGTTCCACCAAAGCAACGCGGGCCGGGAAATTAGTTGCAGTCAAAGCAGCATAACGTCCGGCCGGAGTTCCACCAATAATCACTAAATCATAGTCAAGCATAAATAAAGAAGTCAATCAATTTTAGATTTTAGATTTTAGATTTTAGATTTTAGAATTGAAGCATTGACCACGGATAAATTCGGGGGGCAAGTTTCATCTGATACAGGTTTTTTATTTCGGGACGGATGAATCCGGGAGCTTGTATCCTGGATGCTTGATTGTCAGTAGTCATTAGTCATTAGTCAGTAGTCATTAGTTAGTAGTTTAGGGCGATCGGCGCGCGGGGTCAGAAACCCGGTTTCTGCCTAGATACTTCGCTGTAAAACCCAAGATTTATCAGAGAAACCGGGTTTCTTGGGTAGGTGCGCTCGAACGACCAATAAAATCGGTTTATCAACGGACTACTGACTACTGACTACTGACTAATGACTAATGACTACTGACTTCTTTAAGTCCAGCAATCAGCCGCAGATTGTCCGCCCTTGAGCGCACAGCCACCCGAAAAAATCGATCGCCCAACTCAGGAAAACTCAAACAATCCCGAATCAAAATCCGGTGTCGTTCCAACAGACTTTTTTGAATCGAAGAAACCGACATCGACGACTCAACCAACAAGAAATTAGCCGCCCCGGCAATTGGCTGCAAACCCGGTAAATTAGCCAAACCCTCAAATAGCTCTCGGCGAGCAACAGGCAGCCAATCCCAGGTTTGCTGCTCAAAAACAGTATCTCGCACCACAGCAGCAGCAGCAGCAGCAGCCAAAGCATTCACAGGCCAAGGATCGCGCAGTAACTGCCACCGGCGCAGAATATCGGGATGGGCGATCGCGCAGCCCAACCGCAGTCCGGGCAGAGAATAGAATTTAGTGAGCGATCGTAAAATCACCAAATTCGGAAACTCCTCAACAGCATCGATCAAAGTTTCCTGCTCAGAAGGCGGTAGAAAGTCCATAAAGGCCTCATCCACCACCACCATACCTAACTGCTTCACATAAGGCAAAATCGCCTCTCTAGCAAACAGCAAACCCGTAGGATTGTGCGGGTTGTTCAGTAGCAAACCTCGTCGAGAGGCGGCATCGAGACCAAGAGGAACTGGGATACGAAAAGAAGGGGATACAAGGGAACGGTTAGAAACCGACAAATCATCGGTTACTAACCGGCTTCCAGCCTCCGCGTCGGACGATTTCAGATCCAACTGAGAGGTTGCACCATGCTCAATTACTTGTTTAGGAACAGGCATCATGCCTGTTCCACAAAATTCATCTCTTGTGGAATGGGCATCTTGGCCGTTCTTGACAATGGTGCAAGATTGAAGATCCAAAGGGTATTTGAGCACCTGCGCGCCGAAAGCCGAAAGAGCCCGCGAGTAATCGCCAAAAGCCGGAGTTACCAAATAAGTCGCCTCCAGCTTGGACAAATCCCAAGCCGCCCAAGTCAACAATTCCGCCGAACCATTCCCTGGCAAAATCCAATCCCGGTCAACATTCAAAGCCTCACCCAAAGCAGTCCTGAGCTCTCCATAATCCGGGTCTGGGTAAGCCGTCAGACTGCTCAAGTGAGCTTGAATCGCATTCAAGGCCGACTCAGGAGGGCCCAAAGGACTGATACTCGCAGAAAAATCGACAATAGCAGAGGCAGGGCAGCCTGCCAGTGCGGCTGCCCAAGCTAAATTCCCACCGTGTAAAGGTCTAATCAAGACTCAGTTCGCCAGCTATTCTGCGTTTTTCGGCGGTGCAACTCTGTCCTTAAACAACTTCCCTGCGGAAAATGCAGGAACTCTGGTTGCCGGGATTTCCATCTTGTCTCCAGTTTTGGGATTGCGACCCTCACGGGCCTTGCGTTCCCGCGACTCAAACGAGCCAAAACCGACCAGCGTCACCTTGTCGCCATCGGAGACAGCTTCCATGATTGCTTCCAGGGCCGCACTCAAAACAGCATCTGCCTGTTTTTTCGTCACGCTAGCCTTTTCCGCCACTGCATCAACCAATTCACCTTTGTTCATTGCGAAGTCCTTCTCGATTTGCAAAATTACGTTAAACAGAGTTAGTTCAACTATTAGCTGTGAGTTATCAACTGGATTGAGGTGTGGATTGGGAGGTTTGGGTGGTTCCCGATTGCTCCCGTCCGCTTCCGCGAATCACAACTCCTGCTGAATACCAATTACCCTAGGGTAATTGGTCAGAGAAGGAATTTTTGTTTCTAACTGCTGAAAACCCCACAGCATCTAATTTTCACTGCATTATTCTAAAGTCTTGCCGACCGTTATGGATCGGTGGAACCTTTAATTTATATGGAACTTGCTAATTTTTGTAATTAATCCCAAAATTTAGGTAAAAAAATACCACCTTGGAGACAAGATTTCTCGCCTCGGTGGATTTATGATCGAAAAAAAAATAGAAATAGAAGGAATAAAATGTAATTTGTCAAGGGCTAAAGGAAAAGTTTTTTCCTTCTTCCTTCTTTCTTTCCCCTTTCTTTTCCCCGTGGGCCAGGGCTGTTTCATTCTCCCGAAACCCGCCAGCCAGGGACTGAAGTCCCTGTCTCATAGCTGAAGTCGTCTGAAGACGACTGAAAGAGTGATTTATAGTCCTCGCTTCAGAGGACTAATCAGTTCTTTAGTCCTCTGAAGCGAGGACTTTAGCTTTGAGGCAGGGGTTTCAACCCCTGTCGGACTGTCGGACTGTCGGACTCAGGGGAAAGAGCGTGGAAAGTTGACAGCAAGGCATTTTTCCTTCGTTCCTACTGTCTCGGCTGGACGGGCTGACTGCGCTGCAACAGTTGGCGGGCGTCGGGACTGATGTTGTTTTGGTAGCCAAAGTTCGATCGATCGCTATCATCCAAAATCTGTGGAGTCAGCAATACAATCAACTCCGCCCGCTGGTTGGTCTTATTGGTTCTCCTGAACAGCGAACCGATAATCGGCAAATCTCCCAAAATCGGAATCTTGTTCGCTGTAGTCCGTTCTTCGTCTCGGATAATCCCCGAAACAATCAAAGTCTGACCGTCCCGCAGGCGAATTAGCCCGGATTGCAACGAACGCTCGCCCAGCAGAGTGATAGTATTGGTGCTCGGACCAGTCGAAAGGTTTTGAGTGGTGCCGGGTGTCCTGATAATCGGGTTCACCCGCAGAGAGACAAAACCGTTGTCGTCAATTCGATCAATCGCCACCCCCAACTGCAAACCCGCCCTATCTTTGACTGCCGTCACCGTTGTGGTACTTGTATTTCCGGTAGTCTCGGTGTCGGACGTGATGTTAGTAATCACTTCATCAGTAATATTCACATTCGCCGTTTCTCCTTCTTGAACCACCAGAGTCGGATCGGTCAGGATTTTGGCATTCTGGCTCTGAATAGTTGCCCGCAAAGCCGACAGGAACCTCCTCGGATACTGGAACGCCGGGAACAGGGCGAACTCTGCAATTCCTGAGCCTGTCCTCGATCCAGGCTCGTAATCCGTAATTCCAACTCGCGTAGGGTCATTAGTAACTGGGGCTGTCGGCTGGAGGAACACACCTTTGGCGGGGCCTTCGAGACCTTGACCTGTAAACGGCACGATACGTCGGCCGTTCGCATCATAGAAAGGCTCCAGTTCTGCTAAAGGGTTGCCGATGATCGGCCTACCGGTCAAGCTCTGATCGAGCTGCGTTGTATTGGGCGGATTGATGCCGCCAAAATTGAGAGTTGCCGCCCCATTGTCATTGACAAAGAAATTGTTATTAATTCCGAAAGAGAAACTGCTCCTAGTGTCGTTATTTCCCAACAAGTTGATATCGATCACCTTGACGTTCACAGCCACTTGACGGCGGCGCAAATCTAGCTGTGTCAAGAAAGCCACAGCCATGTCAACTTTGCGCGGGTCTCCCACCAAAGTGATGGAATTGAGTCGAGAATCCGCCAGCACCGACAGTCCCCTCAGCAAGAGCGGCCCGGTGCCTTCCCTAGCGCCGATCGCCTTAATGTCCGGTTCCCTAATTTCCACATCCCGCGCCGCATTTCCCTGGCCGACGCTTTGAATCGTCACCCGAGTAATCGGCAGTTGAGTTTCCGCCCCTTGAGCGCTCAAAAAGTTAGCTGCATCCGTAGAGCGAACTTGATTGAGCCGCAAAGTCCGAATGATAATATTGCGCGAGTCGATCGGCAAGCTAGTCCCTACAAAAATCGTCCGCCCCTGGCGGTTAGCTTGCAGTCCGCTGAGCCGTAGCACGTAATTAAAGACATCTTGCACCGACTCATTTTCGATGTCCAAAGAAATCTTCGGCCCTTCATCCGAGCCGGAAGCTCCCGGCTGACCAGGCACTGCGGGCTGGCCCGGCTGAGCAGGGGCCCCGCCACCTGTAAAAGCAATGTTCAAGCCTGCAGCGCGGGCCAGCAGAGCTAAAACGTCTCGGACTGGGGCATCCCGCAATACCAAGCGGGGGATGCGTTCTCCCGAACTCAGTTCAATATTTCCCGCGCCGGGGGCGATGTTAGACACTGCGATATCTCCCAAGGGCGGAGCAACTGCCCGCGGTTGGAAAGGCGCAGCCTGATTTGTCTGGGATTGTATTTCGCTGGGGAGGGGCGGGCGATCGTTCCTGGTAACAGTAACTTCGGGATTTGGCAGCAGCACGCCTGGGTTTTGCGAGGTGCGGACTTGGGGAGCCGGGGGGGGAGCTGTTTGGCTCAGTGGCAGTCCCGGAGGCGGCGGGGGTGGAGTTTGGGCAGACTGTGCTGTGCCACCCTGTCCGGCAACGCTAAGGACGATGCTTTGGCCTTGTCCCGGCACAATTTGTCCGTTGGGAACTCCGTTGGTGCCGGCTACCACAACGCGGATGCTGTTAGCCTCTACCTGGCTGATTTCTACTGAAGAAATTCCCGGAGCGGGGTTATCTTGACGGAAGCTGTTGCCTTGTGGCAAGCGGAGCTGGGTGTTAATAATTGTGGCTTGGTAAGTATTGCCGTTATTGATGGCGAAAACTTGCGGGCGATCGCCCTTTTCTGTCGCCAGAACAATATTTACGCCATTATTACCTTGACTTACTTGCACTCCTGTGACCTGAGTCGGCAATGCCAAGACAGGGGCTTGGGCGATCAGAACTCCTGCAACACTGCATAAGAGTCCTCCACTTAACCGTAGATGCTGTTTCACGTTCTCTCCTCCACTACACTTTGTTATTTGTTGTTCGCAGTCTTTTGTCGCTAGCTGCTAAACTGACTAAAATATTCTCGCTTCGAGCCTTTTTAAAGGAAGCAGTTATGCCCTTTTCGATTTTTAATTTTCGATTGGGAATAACAGATGACATAAGGGTTAGAAGCTATCCTACAGCAATCCTCGCATCATTTGTGGATTTCTTACTCCCCCCCTTACAAATGGGAGGGTTGGGGTAGGGTAAAAAAATTACGACTCCTGCAAGGATTGCCATACAGTTCCATTACTTTTTGAAACTGGTATTAGAAGAAATTAGATTTTAGAGCCAATTTTTGATTGCCATCTAAAAAATATTTTTCTGACCTTCATACTTTTTTGACTTCTACCTTCAATCTTCCCCTTTCAAACTTCTGCCTTCTGACTTCTTGTGAAAGAGCCATTTGGGAACAATAGCTAATATCTATCCGCCCAACTACCGCTACTTAGCACCAGGACTCGGAGCCGGAGTTGGCGGTTTTTCTTCTTGCTTTAACGGCAGCAGCGCGTGCAAGTCAAAAGCAGTTTTAATTTTAGTTGGTGGCTGCTCCACAGGAACTATTTTCCCTTTCAAAAAGTCAACTTCAATTGGCTGATTTGATGCTAGCAATTCAGATTTCAAATTCCTAACTACCAATAGCGACTGCATCAATTCCAAGTTACGCATAAAATTGCGGGTTTGAGCAAAAGTGCCTTCAAACTCTACCTTGAATTTTTTGCGTCTGAGCTTGCCAGCCAGGGACGGCCCGAAGGAGGTATCGGCCAGAATATCAGGGTCTGGAGCTCCCGGCGCGGCGGTTGCTGCTGCTGGCGGCATATCGGGCTCAAATTTGGTAATTTTAGCCTTGAGGTCATCTCCTTGCACGCCGGCGTTGATTCTATTAACGAGTTGGGTCATGTCAAGCAAAAGCGTGTTGGCGCTGGCGTCGCTGGCAAACATTGCCGTCACGTTGGCCCGGCGCTGTTTTGCTTCTTCTTGCTTTGCTTCTGCTTCTGCCTTTTTTTGAATTTGAGTTTGCAATTGCACTTGCGTTTGCTTGCTTTCGCTAAGTTTCTGCTTGAATTCGCCGCTTTTTTGGAATTCGGGCAGTACGAACTGGTAGCCGAGGCCGCCGGCAATGAGGAGGCCGAGAACCGCGATGCCGATTGCTTGGACTTGGGGTGTCAGCTTAATGCCGAATATTTCCTGAGCCCCTGTCTCTTCTGCTTTTCCGCTAGAAATAAACTCTGCTGTCATGGTTTTTTCACTTCTCCTTTTTGTGGTTCTAGCACTCCTTTTTCTTGAAGTGTTTCTATCCGTATTGCGAGCCCGTCTGCTTGCTTGCTTCGCAGTTCGGAGAGCAACTCGGAGGCCCCCGTCGGGCTGAGCGTGGTTTCAATTTTATATTCCACCACCGGTCGCAGTTTGGGAAGTTCTGGTGGTGCTGCGTTTTGGTTTCGCACTTGTAATTGTGCGGGGTTGTTTTTTAATGTGGCCGCTATCAGTTTGGTATCGGTGTTAAGGAAGAAAGGAGAGCGCTGGATTAGCAGCATAAAGTCGTTAACTTGAGCAAAGGTACTGGCTATTCCTGAAATTTGTACTTTTGCTGGCTGCTGCGGGACGACGGGGACGGGAGCAGCAGCAGGGGCGGGGCTGGCTGGAGACGGACTCGCCCCTGGGGAGGCGGCGGGAGTTGCTGCAGCGGGTGGGGGTGCTGCTGCAACGGGGGAGGGACTCGGGTCGATTTGCTCAATTTTGCCAATTTGCACTCCCGCCGGAGTACGGGCACTCAGGTCTTGCATCATCGCCGACCAAGGTTTAATTTGGTCGAATACTCCGGCTAATGCTTTGTATTCGGCGGTAACTTGGTCGGTTTCGGCGTTGATGGCTTTGATGGTGTTGGCTTGAGTATTTAACGTTGCCAGTTCTTGGTCGATGGCTGCTTGTTGTGTGGCCAAGTTGGTATTTTCGTTAGTCGCCCACCACCAGGCTCCCATGACTGCGGCGTTGATGCCAAGGGCAAACAGCACCGCTCCATATATGGGCAGTTGGTCTTTGACTCCACCGGAACTTTTTTTAGCTGGACTTTTGGTTGCAACGGGTTTGTAGTCCGGACGGTCGTTGAGAAAATTAATATCTAGGCTGTACATGGCTTCACTCGATTTTATAGCATAAGGTAGAAGGCACAAGGTAGAAGGTAAAACAGACAAGGAAGAAGGAAAAAGTGATTTACCGCTTATGTTTGAGCAATTAAGAATGTCCTCACAGTCTTGGCTGTTGCTATAGATTTAAATGGGAAATTTTAGATTTTTGACAGAGCCCAAGATTGCTGGTACAAGTGAAGGATTTATTTAGGGAAGAAAGAAACAACTTTTTGCCTTCTACTGAAGGAAGGGGCTGCTTCTACCTCAGATATATTCTACCTTTTACCTTCTACCTTCTACCTGTAATATTCTACCTTCTGCTTTCTGCCTTCTTCTTTTGGAAGGGGTTTTTACCTAAAATTCTCAAATCGGTTTTTCTCTCATCTAAAACTGTTAGGTCACATAACCTCCCTTAGTCCTAAACCTAGGGCGACTCCTAAACCTGCTCGCTGTTCTGGGGTAATTTCTTGGCTGATTTCGAGTCCTAGGGTTTCGATGGGATCGACTTGAGATGCGGGCAAGCTTAATCTTTGCATAAAAAATTCGTCTAGTTTGCCGATCGCAGCTCCAGGGCCTGCTAGCAGCAGTTGCGCTACTTCGAGTTCTTCGCTCTGGTTGAGGTAAAAGTCTACTGAGCGGCGCAGTTCGTCTGCTAGTTCTCCCAATACTTTTATCATCGCATTTGTTCCCGGATTGGCGTCTCCCGATGCGCCCATTGTATCTGTGACGGGCAGGGTCATGCCTTGCAGTTCGCTGGTGTCTCTGGTTGGCGGCAGGTTCATGGCTTGGTTGAGGGCGGTCTGGATTTGGTAGGTGCCGATCGGGATGGTACGGTTGAACTGAGGTATGCCGTCCACTACTATAGCTAACTCGGTGCTGTCAAATTCTATGGCGGTGAGAACAGCGGCTTCTTGGGAGGAAAATTGTTGCAGTTGGTCTTTGAGGGTGCGGATTAGGGCAAAACTGGTTACTTCTAGTACGTCTATAATCAGTCCGGCTTCTTTGAAGGTTTCGATGTATGTATCGGTAACTTCTCTCCGGGTTGCTACTAACACGACTTGCACTTTTTCTACTCCGTCGTCATCTACAAATAGGCCTATTTTTTGATAGTCTACGTCGGCGTCTTCTCTGGGAAACGGCAAGTACAGTCCTGCTTCTGCGTTCATGTAATCCCGCAGTTCTTCTTCGTTGAGTTCTGCGGGAACAGGGATTAAGCGGATGACAGCTTCGCGGCCGGGAATGGCTGTGGCTACTCGCTTGGCTTTGATTTTGTTTTCGGCGAGGACGGCTTTTATTAGTTCTGCCATTCCCGGCGGATCGACTATTTGTCCTTCTTGTATATAGTCTTCTGGAACTTCTATTGAGGCTAGGATGCCTAATTTTAATGCCTGAGCTTTCTTTTCGAGCTGAATGATGTTGATGCGGTCTGGGGCTATTTCGAGCCCGATTCCTGGCTGGCGTTGGGAAAGTAGACCTTTGAAAAAGTTAACCATGTGATTGGGTCGCCGATAATTGCTATTTTTTTCTTTTGTAGTTGGCCAGCCTGATTCAGCGCGCAGGCTTGTTGGAGGGTTGGTTTCCAACTGCCACCAGAGTGCTGTAATCTCGGTATCCCGCCGTAGCTACGCAGCTCCGTCTGTGTTGCGCGATCGCTAGTTCCGATTTTATGCTATCCAATTTACTTGACAATAGCTATTCTGCGGAGAATGTCAATAAATTCCAGCTCGATCGACCAAAAACCCGCCGATTCTGCACAAAAACAGACTATCTCGCTCCTGAACCCAGGTACAAAACTCTGTTACTGACTCATCGCGCTTGATTCGGGCGAGCGCTTTTTTGTCTGACGGTTCCCATAACTCTCAAATTTTATTCTATGAAACGTAAATCTTGGCAACTTTTTGCTGTATTTGGGCTGGTGGGGCTGCTGCTGGCGGCGGTGGTGAGTTGCAGCAAGCCGGCTGTTAATTCCCAGGCAAATAATACGCAGGCAATCGAGTTCTGGACCATGCAGCTTCAACCTCAGTTTACTGAGTATTTCAACAAGACGATCGCCGGTTTTGAAGCGGAAAATCCGGGGGTGAAGGTGCGCTGGGTGGACGTTCCTTGGTCGGCTATGGAAAGCAAGATTTTGGGGGCTGTTTCTGCGAAAACTGCGCCGGATGTGGTGAACCTGAATCCCGATTTTGCTTCGCTGTTGGCGGGACGCAATGCTTGGCTGGATTTGGATTCTCGAATTCCGCAGCAAGTTCGTGAGCTCTATCTCCCAAATATCTGGAAAGCTAGTGTACTCGACGGCAAGACTTTTGGCATTCCTTGGTATCTCACGACTGGGGTGACAATTTACAATACGGACTTGTTGAAGAAGGCGGGAATTGCTAAGCCTCCTGCTACTTATGCCGAGTTGGCAACTGTTGCGAAGCAGGTGAAGGAGAAGACTGGTAAGTTTGCTTTTTTTGTGACTTTTGTGCCGGAAGATTCGGCGGAAGTTTTGCAATCTTTCGTGCAAATGGGTGTGCCTTTGGTTGACGCTAAAGGCAAGGCGGCTTTTAATACTGCTAAGGGCAAAGCGGTTTTTCAGTATTGGGTGGATTTGTACAAGAACGGACTTTTGCCACAGGATGTTTTGGTGCAGGGACATCGCAGGGCGATCGAGCTTTATCAAGCTGGGGAAACTACTTTGTTAGCTTCTGGGCCTCAGTTTTTGAAGGCGATTGCTGAGAATGCTCCGAGTATTGGTGCTGTTTCGGCTGCTGCGCCTCAAATTACGGGGGAAACAGGCAAGAAGACTGTGGCGGTGATGAATTTGGTTGTGCCCCGCGACAGCAAGCGCCCTGATGATGCTGTCAAGTTTGCTCTGTACGTGACTAATTCTCAAAATCAGTTGGCTTTTGCTAAGGCTGCTAATGTTTTGCCTTCTACGGTTGAGGCTTTGCAGGACGGTTATTTTAAGAGCGTTCCTGCTGATGCTCCCGCAGCCGATCGAGCTCGGGTTGTTAGTGCTTCTGGGTTGAGTTCCGCCGAGCTATTGATTCCGCCTTTGAAGGATGTTAAGAAGCTGCAAAAGGCGATTTATGACAATTTGCAGGCGGCTATGTTGGATGAGAAGTCGGTAGACCAAGCTGTTGCTGATGCGGCTAAGGCTTGGGATCAAAGGTAGTTTTTAAGTGAAGCTGGGGCGGGATTTTTTTTTGATCTCGCCTCTTGCTTTTAAGGTTGAATAGTCCAGTCTTCCTGCACTAAACCAGGCACTTTCTCAAAATCTTGTTTGTTGCGCGTAACGAGGATAGCATTATTAGCAAGTACAATAGCAGCAATCCGCAAATCTTGCGTGCTGATGCGTATTTTTTGACGACGGAACTCAGTGTAAATAGTGAAAGCATTCTGGTCAAATTT
Organism: Microcoleus sp. w1-18aA5; assembly: GCF_036701705.1. Classification (NCBI taxonomy): domain Bacteria; kingdom Bacillati; phylum Cyanobacteriota; class Cyanophyceae; order Oscillatoriales; family Microcoleaceae; genus Microcoleus; species Microcoleus sp. w1-18aA5. The sequence goes on from NZ_JAUPTE010000056.1 coordinate 13,227, forward strand.
CAGAATGTTGAGATTTTTGAAATCATCTAATGTATCCCATAACCTGGTGTAACCCCATACTAATTTGTCCGCTTGCGAAGATGTCGAAGCCTTTCTGATAAAATCGAACCAGCCGCGAATTGCTTCCTCTACGGTTACGATAGTTACAGCAAGGTTTTCTGCGTTAACCTCGACCCGCTGCACCATCATTGGATGATTCTTTTGCAACTCGGAGAAACAATTCGTATCAAGTATGTATAGGCTCATTCTGTCTCAACCGCAGCGTCAATTTGACTGTAATAAGCTTCGGTTTCTGCATCGAGTTCGCGGCGATATTCTTCTATGTGTGCCAATACCTCATCGTAATACGGATCGTTTTCATACTTACCAGCTAACCTCACCCAAGGATTGTTCGATCGACTAGAAGTGAGTTTGACAGAGACGATTTCTGCTTCGGCTAGCTGGGCATTTACTAAATCGTGAAGGTTTTGCAGTGCTTGCGATCGCGTCTCGCCAAAAGCTTTACATTCGGGCCATCCCAGCAACGCTGCACTGACTGTTCTGTCTGATTCGTTTTTAATGATTATGTGAGCAGTTGAGCTGTCGAGGTCGCCCCCAAAGTTAGTGCGATCGGCTGCGCGAATGTCGCAGGTAGCGTTACCTGTTAAGAGTGTTTTTGTCTTGACTGTCTCCTTGGTGTTTTCCTGGCGTGGCTTTTCTCTTTCTCCAATGATAAGCGGGTCTGCTTTGCGAACCGCGTCCAAAAATTTGACCATGTTTACTCTATCCTTGGTGTTTTCCTGGAGGAACTTTTCTAGTGCTTCTTGCCACCTCGCCGAGTCAACAGCTACCTTGACTGTAGAATCGATGTTTTCCTGACGCTGCTTGATTATGTTTCGCCTGAAAAGCTCCTCAAATAGTAAAGTTTGCTCTTGGGCTGGCAAAGCTTCTATATATTCAATTAGCGTTTGCACCGATATAAGGCTGCTCATAAACTTCTATCTCTAAATTTTTCTAAACTCACTTGTATTGTAACAAAAATTGGGCATTGGGCATTGGGCATTAATTTTCTTTTAGATTACCTCTTGCTTTTTTATGCTACTTGACGTATTATTAAATAATGGGAATTTGTGTCGCCATATATAAGCATATATAAGCTTTTAAGTTATTATCGAATGATGAAATTACCGCCTCTTCACAACGCGGATTCTATTCTCCTATTCGTTGCTAACGGACATGAGGTTACGACAAGAAACCCAGTGTCTATGAAGCACCTCTTGCCAGTTTACCCGAAGAATTCATCTTAAGGCAGGATGCGTTTAAGCTTGGGATTGTTGTTGTTGCAGAAAATAGCCGACGAGATAAAGCGAACCGCAAAGGATTGTTAGGTTGTCATCTGTAACAGCAGCGTCTAAAGCTGTTGTTAAGTCGGGGAAGGCTTGACAGAAAGTTAATTCGGGGCAGATAATTTGAGCGAGGGTGGCTAATTCTGCGGGGGATGATGAGTTTTGATCCGGTACGGGTACTAGGTAAAGTCGATCGCCCTTTTTGAGTAATGCTTTCAAAATATCATCGCAGTCTTTAGTCGCAAGAATGCCGATTACCCAGTTAATCGGTGACGGGTGATTGTTCAGGCGATCGACATATTCACGCAGGGCGATCGCGGCGGCGGGGTTGTGCGCGCCGTCAATTAATATATTGCGGTTTTTCCAAGTTGTCTGCTGGAGTCTTCCGGGCCATTGGGTTTTGGCGATACCGTTTTCGATGGCGGTTGGAGAAATTTGCCATCCTTGGTTTTGGAGAGTTTGCAAAGTTGCGATCGCAATTGCTGAATTCATTAGTTGAATTGTTCCCAGCAGCGGCAATTGATATTTTATTTTAACTGCATTTTGATTTAACTGATATTCTGCGAATCCTTGTCCTAAATCTATTGCTGGTTTTACCCAAGTTGCCGGACAGTCTAATTCTTGAATGCGTTTTTCTACTACTATTCTAGCTGATTCTGGCAATTCTCCGATAACTGCCGGACACTTCGATTTGAGAATTCCCGCTTTTTCCCCCGCAATATCTGCCACAGTGGGGCCGAGTATTTGCCAGTGGTCGAGACTGATAGAAGTAATGACGCTAGCGAGAGGTTTTTCGCAAACGTTTGTGGCGTCTAATCTACCGCCCAATCCAGTTTCTATGACTGCGATGTCTGTTTTTTTTTCGGCGAAATACAGCCAAGCTGCTGCGGTGATTATTTCAAATTGAGTGGGAGTTTCGGTGTTATTTTCGGTAGCGGCGACAACTCGTTCTAGACACTGTTGCAATTCTGTTGTAGAAATTGGTTTTTGGTTGATGCAAATTCTTTCTGTCCAATCGATTAGGTGCGGGGATGTGTAGCGTCCAACTCGATAGCCTGCTTCTGTTAGTACGGAAGAGAGATAAGCGCAAACGGAACCTTTGCCATTGGTGCCAGCAATGTGGATAATGGGTACTTGTTTGTGGGGGTTGTCTAGTTTTTGGAGAAGTTGGTGAATTCTTTCTAGGCCGAGATGGACGCCGAAATGTTGGTAAGATTGAAGGATGGATTCTGCATTCATTGAGGATTATTGGTTTTTTTAACGAACCGAGAAGGCGCGAAAGGCGCGAAGGAAGAGAGGAGATAGATGTCGATAGGTATGAATATTATTTCTCTATTTTCGGGTTGTGGGGGGTTGGATTTGGGTTTTCGCTTGGCTGGGTTTAATCCGGTTTGGGCGAATGAATATGATAAGTCTATTTGGGATACGTATAATTTCAATCATCCTGAAACTATTTTAGATCGCAGAGATATCAGGAAAATCAAATCTGATGAAATTCCTAACTGTATTGGGATAATTGGCGGGCCTCCTTGTCAAAGTTGGAGTGAAGCAGGGGCGAAACGGGGGATTGATGACAGTCGGGGTCAACTTTTCTGGGAGTATATCAGAATTGTGCGGGACAAGCAGCCTTTGTTTTTTTTAGCTGAGAATGTTAGCGGAATCTTAGCTCCCAGAAACAAAGAAGCTTTTACTTATATATTATCGCAGTTTGAGGACATCGGGTATCGGGTTTCGTACAAGTTGTTGAATGCTAGAAATTTTGGTGTTCCGCAAGATAGGCAAAGGGTGATTGTTGTTGGTTATCGGGAAAATCTGGGTTTTGGTTTTGAGTTTCCCGAACCTGGAACTGAGGTTTTGACGCTGAAAGATGCGATTTTTGATTTGCAGGCGATCGCGCCAATGTCAGTTAAGGGTAAATTAGATAATTATCACGATTCTGTCCCAAATCACGAATGTGCGGATTTGGGGTTTTCCAGCCTTTATATGTCGCGCAATCGAGTTAGAAGTTGGTCAGAACCTTCTTTTACAATTCAGGCAAGCGGCAGACACGCACCTCTCCATCCTCAAGCTAGTAAAATGATTTTGGTTGGCAAAGACAAACGCATTTTTGACCCTAATTCGCCTTTGCCTTACCGTCGGCTTTCTGTGCGAGAGTGTGCGAGAGTTCAGACTTTCCCGGATGACTTTATTTTTAGGTACAAGTATATTGGTGATGGATACAAAATGGTCGGCAATGCTGTTCCTGTGAATTTGGCTAGAGTTTTGGCAAGTAAGATTTTTGAGGATATTGTCATAGGGCATAGGACATAGGGCATAGGACATAGGGCATCGGGCATCGGGCATCGGGCATCGGGCATCGGGCATCGGGCATTGGTGTCAACTTAAGCCGACCATCTACCAGTCGCTAGGGAATGAATTCCACGGGGCTTTTAGCGAAAGTCCTCGCTATGAAGACTAATCTCAAATCCCGTTGACATTAGAATTATTCATCTCTCTCTTCTCTTCCTCTGTGTCCTCTGTGGTTTCATCATTCCGAATTATCTGTCATTGAAACTTGGTTAACTGACCGAGATTGTGCTGAATCGCATTTGTCCCGCGAATATGAGACAAGGGAGAACCTCCGTACAAAAAGCTATTCAAACTAACTTGATAATTTTGCTGAACTGCTAAATCCAGCCACAAATTGTTAATAGCATCTCCCGGTTTGTAGTCGGGAATGTTGTGCTGATAGTAAGGAAAACTGTCTATACAAGTATTGAAAAAGTTCTTGCGCCCGCAATGCTTTAAATACTGATATCGCGGTTTGAATTCTGTTTGATTTTCCAATACTGTATATATAGTATCTGCGAGAGATTCCGGGTCAAATTTGGCGTAAAGACCCGCACCTTCGGGGAAAACAGGCGAGTTTCCTCTGGCGTATTGGTTGAATTCTTCAAAACAAATTACTGGTACGTTGCAACTCATGGCTTCGGTAATTCCCCTGTTTTTTCCTTCGAGGAGGGAACCGAGGACGAATGCTTGGGCTCGTGAATAATATGTGGGGATTTCGCTGTAGTAGTCTACTCTTGGCACTAAGTTAATGTAGTCCGAGGGATTGGTTAAAATTTCCTCGACTTGTTGCCATTCTTTTAAGGCGTACTGGTCGAGAGTTTTCAGGTTGCTAGCATCAAATTCGTGGCCGGTGACTACTGTTAATTTAATCGGTTTTTGCGGATATTTTTGGCGGTAAACTTTTAAGGCTTTTGCTATGATTGGCAAATTTTTTTCTTCGGAAATTCGGGAGACGGCTAGCAAGTCTATGTCTTTGGCGGGGACGTTGCGAGGGGAAATTAAGTATTCGTTGATGAAGTCGGTGTCTTGCAGTGGTATGATTGGTTTGTGGGCGCGATCGACATAAGTTTCGCGAAACCACTTTTCTCGCTGTGGGTTTTTGTATAAACTGGAGTAGGCGTCAGCTATGGGGGCCCAGGAATAGGAGATTCCGGGGGAATAGGTGAAGGAGAAAAATACTGAGGAAAGTTGGGGAAATAGTTTGTTGATGAGTTCGACTGCTTCGCTGAAGTAAATTCCTTTGATGAAACGCCCTTCGTAAAATAGTGGGGGAAGCAAGACGTAGAAACTGACGGTATCGAAGCGGTGGGGTTGGTCTTCAAATATCTCCCAGGTAAAGGCGTCTAAGTCTGCATAAATTTCGGCGATTGGTTTGTTAATGTGGGGGTTGCGTAAATATGGTTTTTGTCGATCGTAGTTTCCGCGTACCATATAATTCTGAGTGTGAGTATCTAGCTTTTTTTATTTAACCGCAGAGGCCGCAGAGGCCGCAGAGAAGAAGAGAGATATTCACAAGTCATCCACGGGCTGTTCTAATGATTCATTGTCGCCAATTGTGAGGGCGAGTTGGTAGATTTGGCGCCGGGGGAGGGATGTTTGTTGCGCTAGCTGGCGACTGGCTTGGGAACGACTTATGCCTTCTGCAATTAATGTTTGCAATTCTGCTTTAATGGCGTCTTCGGAAAATATTGGGGCTGCTGTTTGGATGCCGGCAATTATGAGGGTAAATTCTCCCTGGGGTTCGCGATTGGTGTAAAGTGCGATCGCACTTTCTATACTACCACGCCAAAACTCTTCGTGCATTTTAGTTAACTCTCTCGCCAGCACAATCTGTCGGTCGCTGCCCAAAGTAGTTGCTAAATCTTGTAAAGTTTGCCGCAATCGGTGGGGAGATTCGTATAATATTATAGTGCGAGATTCTATTTGCAAAGCTTCTAAACTCTGTTGGCGTTCTTGGCCTTTAACGGGTAAGAAACCTTCAAATACAAATCTTTCAGTGGGTAATCCTGATGCAGTTATGCCAACTATGCAGGCGGTCGGGCCGGGAATCGGAATAATGTTAATATTAGCATCGGCGCAGGCTTTAACTAACTCGGAACCGGGGTCAGAAATTCCCGGCATTCCAGCATCGGTGACGAGGGCGATATCTTTGCCTAAATGCAGTTTGTCGATGAGTTCGGGAAGTCGCTGGTGTTGGTTGTGTTCGTGATAGCTGATTTGGGGAGTTTTGATTTGGAAATGGTGCAAAAGTTTGCCTGTATGGCGGGTGTCTTCGGCGGCGATGAAGTCTACTGTTTGCAAGATTCGGATGGCGCGAAATGTCATGTCTTCGAGGTTGCCGATCGGGGTTCCTACGATGTAAAGTGTTCCTGTGGTGGGATTTGCTTGCATTTTTAGATTGGGATTTTTAACCGCAGATGGGACACGGGCGGGACGCCCATGCCACACATTTAAGAAGATATGAAAACAGGATTGTTTTTGGGATTGGCGACGTTAGATTTAATTTATTTAGCCGGGAAGCCTCCAGGTGAAAATCAGAAAGTTGTTGCTTCTGATTGTACCATTGCTGCGGGCGGGCCGGCGGCCAATGCTGCGGTCACTTTTAGCTATTTGGGGAATGCGGCGGCATGGGCTGGGGCTTTGGGCACTCACGCGATCGCCCAATTAATTCGTGCAGACTTAGCGGAGTATAATGTCAGGATAATTGATTTGGAACCTGGGCGATCGCACTCGCCGCCAGTTTCCTCGATTATTGTAACTGAAGCAACGGGCGATCGATCGGTAATTTCCATCAATGCTACGAAATCGCAAGTTGACAGTCAAACAATTAACCAGGATATTTTAACATCAGTTAGTATGGTACTGCTTGACGGACATCAAATCGCAGCCAGCCAAGAAATTGCTCAACTTGCCCACTCGAAAAACATTCCCATTGTCCTCGACGGTGGCAGTTGGAAACCCGGATTAGAGGAAATATTGCCTTTCGTTGAATGGGCTGTATGTTCCGAGAATTTTCATCCGCCCAACTGCGACAATTCAGAACAAGTCTTTGCTTACCTGTCAGCAGCCGGAATTTCCCATATTGCCATCACGCGCGGCGAAAAATCAATTTTATACCTCAGCAATGGCAGTTACGGCACGATACAAGTACCTCAAATTCAAGCCACAGACACTTTAGGCGCAGGCGACATCTTTCACGGCGCTTTCTGTCACTACATTTTGCAAAATAACAACTTTACAGATACTCTCACTGCAGCAGCTAAAATCGCTTCCGATTCCTGCAAAAACTTCGGAACCCGCGCCTGGATGAATAAGGGTTAATTTTAATTAAAAATTAATCAAAGTATCCGGGGAAAACCCCTCCCAGCTAGAAAAGTTGAACTAGCAACACCTATTAAGTTAAAATCCTGACAGCAACCTCGACAAAATTTGTGAACTTCTCTCTTCTCTTCCTTCGCGCCCTTTGCGCCTTCGCGGTTCGTTAACCAAATTGCTATATTAGTAAGACAAGTTAAAGTCACACAAAACACTCCCAAAACAACATACCCGAATCATGGCTGACACCCAACCCCTAACTATCACCCTTCCCCCTTTGCGGATTACCCTCACAGAACAACAGCAAGTTAACCTAGAATGGCTGACACAAAACTTGCCCAATCTACTCACCCCAAGCAAACAAGAAGTCCCCGACAATATGAAACAGTGGGTGGCGGCCAACAAATTATTAAATCAACCCGACGCAGAAATCATTCAAGCCTTAATAAGTACCGGCCTAGATGCGGAAACAGCCACCGCAGAAGTTAGGGAAATATCATCTCATCCCTACTTTCAAGCAGGTAGTCAGTACGTGCAGTTATTGCAGAAATTAGAATCGCATCTCAGGATTAGCAATCAATTAGCTGCATTGTCTTCCAAGTTTGGCACAATCGAACGCAAAAGCAGCCTTTCTAGAGAGTATTTTCTCGAAAATTACTACGCCAAAAATACTCCAGTAATTATTACCAATATTATGCACAACTGGAAAGCGTTGCAGTTGTGGACGCCGGAGTATTTGCAGCAAAAATACGGCGATGCAGAGGTACAAATTCAAGCCAACCGCAACTCTGACCCGAATTACGAAATTAAGATAGAAAATCACAAAAAAATTGTTTTGTTCCGCAAATATGTAGACATGGTGGTCAAAGGTGGGCCTAGCAACGACTACTACATGGTGGCTAACAACCAAACTCTGGAAAGAGAGGAATTTAAACCCCTATTTAACGACATTGAAATTTTCCCAGAATACCTAAATCCAACGGATACAAAAGGCAGAGTTTTCTTTTGGTTTGGGCCGAAAGGCACGATTACACCGCTGCACCATGACCCAGTTAATTTAATTTTAGCTCAAGTGTCTGGTCGCAAACTAATTAAATTGATTTCTCCGCAACAAACACCTCTGCTTTATAATCACGTCGGGGTTTTCAGCAAGGTGGACGGAGAAAATCCCGATTATGACAAATACCCGCTTTACAGAGATGCGAAAATTATTGAAGTGATTTTGGAACCGGGAGAAGCTATCTTTATTCCTGTCGGTTGGTGGCATCATGTAAAATCATTGGAGGTTAGTATTTCGGTTTCTTTTACTAATTTTGTGTTTCCCAATTATTATGAATGGAAATATCCTCATATTAATTGGTAATTGCTAATGTATGGTTCCCCGGGGCGGACACAGGGGTACCGCCTCTACAGAAATCTGCGTTAATCGGCGTTCATCTGCGGTTCACAAAAAAGAAATTCATGAAAACTCTCGAAGAAATCAGCGAAATTGCCCGATCGATCGCCTGGAGTGCATCAGATATCCTACAATCCTATTATCGCCAGGATTGCCACACTCCTAACCTCGACATCCAGGAGAAAAAAGATGGCCCCATCACCGCTGCCGATGTCGCTGTCAATTCTTACATTCTCGACGAATTGCAGTCGGCTTTAGGGAATGCAGAATTTGGCTATCTCAGCGAAGAAACTTACAAATCTTATTTAGAAAAAAACGGTCAAATTCCCTTACCTCAAAGTTGGGTTTGGATTATTGACCCTTTGGATGGAACGCGAGATTTTATTGACAGGACAGGGGAATTTGCCGTTCACATTGCTTTAGCGTTCGAGGGAAGACCGGTATTAGCAGTTGTGGCTTGGCCCGAACAGCAAAAGATTTATTACGCAATCCGCGAGGCGGGCGCTTTTATGGAAAGTCGGGACGGTTCTGCGGTCAAATTGCAAGTTTCGGCGCGAAATATAGTGGCAGATTTATCTATAGTAACCAGCCGCAGTCACCGGGGCGATCGCTTTAATCAATTGTTACAAAAACTGCCTTGTCAAAATCAACTGGCTGTCGGTAGTATAGGCTGTAAAATTGCGACAATTGTAGAACAAAAGGCTGATGTTTATATTGCGCTTTCGGGAAAGTCTGCGCCTAAAGATTGGGATTTAGCGGCGCCCGAATTAATTTTGACTGAAGCGGGCGGTCAATTTACTCGTTTTGACGGTTCTACTTTGCAATATAACCGGGGAGATGTCAGTCAGTGGGGGGGATTGTTGGCGAGTAACGGCTGTTGTCACGCTGCTTTGTGTGGGGAAGCTGAGGGGATTTTAGCACGGATAGATGCGAGTTTGAAGTAAGTCCGCGCGTGCGAAGCTATCTCGTAGGGAATCGCCCGTAAAGATGGTCAAGAATAAGTTTTAGGGGCGGGTTTACGAGATAATTGGTATTAGGCAATTATCTCGTAAACCCGCCCCCATCCTTGCCCGAAAGTCCTCCAGGGCTTGAAAAAAGCGGCTCAATTACATCGCAGATATCTATCAAAAATCCCGATCTTAATATTTGAGTCTCATTACACTTGCAATTAAAGTGCTTTTGTGTTACTTCATCCACCTCGCGCTGGCTCATCCGTAATATTACTTAATAATTTTCCCCATCTTTATCAAAACTTTAATTAAAAAACTGTTTATAAAGAAAACTTTATATAGATTTTTAGAAAAAACAGTTATTGTTACTACAACATTCAGAAAGTGTTTCGGACGCAAGTCGCGAAACAGGGGAATTATTGTCTTTTTTTAGCTATTAGTAGGTGCAATATGCCAAATTTCAATAATCAAGTTTCTCCAAGTTCGATCGCCTTTATAGATACTCAAGTTGAAAATTATCAAAGTTTGATTGCCGGGGTAAAAGCGGGTACGGAAGTAGTCGTGTTGGATGGGAATAAAGATGCGATCAACCAAATTACTGAAATTTTAGCTCTTCGGACAAATATTGACAGCATTCACATAGTTTCTCACGGTGCTCCGGGTAGCTTGCAATTGGGCGACGGTAGCTTGAGTTTAGATGATATAGAGTGCGATCGGGATTCTCTACAGCAATGGTTTTCGCCACAAACCGACTCAAGGAGCAAAAATCGACCTAATATCTTGCTGTACGGGTGCTCAGTAGCTGCAGGCGAGACAGGAAAAGCATTTGTTAAACGCTTGAGTGAGTTAACCGGCGCGTCGGTTGCGGCTTCCCAAAACCTCACAGGAAGTGTAGCAAAAGGTGGCGACTGGGAACTGGAAATGAGAACCGGGAAAATAGAAACCCCGCTGGTATTTGAAGCCGAAGTGTTAGCGGGTTACGAGTATGTTTTGAATAGTTTTGGTACTCCGACTAATATTGGTGCAGGGACAAATCCCAACGGTATTGCTACCGGGGATTTTAACGTCGATGGCCAACCTGATTTAGCTGTAACAAACCAAGGATCTGACACTGTTTCCATCCTGTTAGGAAATCGGACTGGTGGCTTTAATCCCGCGCCTATTCCTACCTTGGCGGTGTCAAGTCCCACATCGATCACGATCGGCAATTTTAACAATGATAATTTCCCCGACTTGGCAGTAGTGGGTAGCGGCACTGGCGGCGCCCTCTCAATTTTCTTAGGAAATGGTACGGGCGGTTTTGGCAGCCCCACTCCATATCCCACAGGAGTATATCCTATCTCGGTTGCAGTTGGGAAGTTTAACGCCGATAACTTTTCAGACGTAGCAGTAGTCAATGCAAGCCCTGGCAGTACCTCTGGGACTGTCACAATTTTGCTGGCAAATAGCAGTGGCAGCGGGGCATTAAATTTCAGCACTAACTTGAGCGCGCAGTCAATTCCCGGTTTGATGACAGTGGGGGACTTTAACGGAGATACTTTTTCCGATTTAGCTGTGCCGAACAGTTTCTCTAACACCATTTCTGTTTTTTTAGCGAATGGTACTGGCGGCTTTGGTGTAGCTACTAATTTTGGGGGTGGAACAAATCCAAATTCGATCGCTAATGGGGACTTTAACGGAGACAATTTCCTCGACTTAGCCGTAGTTAACGCTAACAGTGTGTCAATTCGATTAGGAAATGGCACAGGCGGCTTTGGCGCAGCCACTGAGGTTAGCGCCGGAACAAGTATGCAAGGCATTGTCGCCCAAGACTTTAGCGGAGATGGCAAACTTGACTTAGCCGTAAGAAGCAGCAGCGGCGCATCAATTCTAGTAGGCAACGGCAATGGCGGTTTTAGTACACCCATTAACTTTGCTGCAAACACAGATCCAAATTCCATTATTGCAGGCAACTTTAATGCTGATACTCTCCCGGATTTGGCAGTAACTAACAGCGGTTCAGATAACGTTTCAATTCTGCTAAATACACCCAATACAGTGAATTTCGGTGCAGCAACCTACCCTGGCACAGAAGGAACAACGGATACAGTAGTTAATATTCCCATCACCATCAGCGGTGGCACTCCCTTCACCGATGTAACAGTACCAATTGCGATCGACCCCAGCAGCAGTGCCACCGAAAACTCAGACTACACCATTTCCCCTACCTCGATTAAATTCCCCGCAGGTGCAACAGGTTCCGCACTCACCCAAAATATTGCAGTTACTATCAAACCCGACAATCTCCCTGAAAACGCCGAAACAGCAATCCTCAACTTCGGCACAATCACCGGAGGCATTGCCGGTACAACCAAACAAACAACATTAACTATTGCAGCCAACGGTACAGTTTCTTACGCCATCGCCGCCGGTACTCCCAGCATTCTTGAAGGCAATAGCGGCACAAAACCTCTGACTTTCACCGCCACTCGCAGCGGCAACACAGGCGGGGCAAGTAGCGTCAATTATACGATCGCCGGAACAGCTACAAACATCAGCGATTACAACAACATCGGTGGCACTTCTGGGGCAACTACTCCTACTGGCACAATTAATTTTGCCGCCGATGAAACATCCAAAACCATTACTCTCGACTTATTAGGCGACACCCTAGTTGAACCCGACGAAACCATAGCCGTCACCCTTTCAAGTCCCACAGGCCCAGGCGTAACACCGACAATTACCACTGCTACCGCTACCACAACTATTACTAATGATGACAAAGCTGGCTTTACTGTTAACCCAATATCGGGATTAACTACAAGTGAAGTTGGTGGCAAGGCAGAATTTACAGTCAAACTCAACGCTCAACCCACTGCTGACGTTACCATCGGTTTGAGGAGTGATAATGTTGCCGAAGGAACAGTTTCAACTAATAGCTTAACTTTCACTTCTGGTAACTACGATCAACCGCAACCAATAACGATAAGTGGTGTTGACGATTTAGTAGCTGATGGCCCTCTACCTTACAAAATAGTCACGACTGCTGCTGTGAGTACCGATGTTAATTACAATAACCTCGATCCTGATGATGTCACAGTCACCAACAGTGATAACGAAACTCCGGGAATTACGGTGAATCCGACGGCGGGATTAACTACGGGCGAAGATGGCACTAAGGCTAGCTTTACTGTGGTTCTGAATACTAAGCCGACTGCTGATGTTACTATCGGTTTGAGCAGTGATAAGGTTGCGGAGGGAACAGTTTCAACTAATAGCTTAACTTTCACTACTGCTAACTGGAACACACCGCAGCCGGTGACAGTAACAGGGGTTAATGATAGCATTGTTGACGGCGATATTGGCTACAAGATTCTCACGGCGGCTACTGTTAGTACAGATCCCATTTACAACAACAAAGATGTAGCGGATGTTAACCTCAGCAATAAAGACGATGATACGGCTGGTATTTCTATTACTCCCACGGCAACAACTGCGACAGAAGGCGGGGCGACAGGCAGTTATGAGCTCAAATTAACGTCGCAGCCGATCGCCCCTGTAAGCATTAACTTTAATGCCGGAAGTGAAATAAATGCGATCGCGCCTGTTATCTTTGACAGCACGAATTGGAATGTTGCCAAAACAGTCACAGTCACCGCTACCGACGATAACAAAGCCGAAGGTACGCACAGCGGTACGATCGCTCACACAGTTACCAGTACAGACACTAAGTATAGCGGCACGGCAATTCAGGATGTAAATGTAGCTATTACCGACAACGACACAGTAGGTGTCAGCATTTCTCCCACGCAAATAAGTGCTACTGAAGGCGGGGCGAATGGCAGTTATACAGTCAAACTCAACAGCCAGCCGATCGCCCCTGTAACTATCACTCTCACAACAGGTAATCAGATTGAGGCGATCGCGCCTATCACTTTCACTACCCTTAATTGGGATAGTGTTCAAACCGTTACGGTGAAAGCTGTTGATGATACAGTTGTCGAAGGCGCGCACAGCGGTAATATTACTCACAGTGTGAGTGGTGGTGATGCTAAGTATAATGTGGTTGTGGTTCCAGGGGTGACAGTGGCGATTACGGATAACGATGTAGCGCCACCGCCACCGCCGACACCGCCGACACCGCCGACACCGCCGACACCGCCGACACCGCCGACACCGCCGACACCGCCGACACCG